>BNTV01000027.1 GCA_025996865.1 Bacteroidia bacterium | reverse complement strand
AAACGGACTTTGATGTTCCAACCGATTGGACGGGGTGTGTAGTTTGCCACACTCTTTCAACCGCAAAGATACGTCATTATCCTTTTTTCCCAGCGTTAGTGGGGTGGAGTCTCGGAATGACGGCGCGTTTTTTATTATTAGGCGGGAAGAGGGGGCTGAGTGGCGGCTTTGCCGCCACTCAGCCCCCTCTTCCCACTGTCTTCCCCCACAGGTTATCGGTCATTCCGACCAACGGGAGGAATCCCCTGCTAAGCCGTTAAACACCATTCCTGCAAATTACGACAAAAGCCTATTAACGACATTTAGGAGATAGCGGGTCAAGCCCGCCATGACAAAAGAGAAATGTAAATTATTATTTAGAGTACCTGAGTAGTTACAATTTATGTCTAATGTTACGCACTTGTCATTTTTTCTTTATCAATTTGTTTCGTTTTTTTAACCAAACTGTAATTTCCAGACTCTACTTTTGCTCCTGAATTTTATATTACTAAATTAATTATTTTATGGAAAAGAAATTGTTTTTAGTGGGTGCATTATTGTTGAGTCTTAGTTTGCAAATAAATGCGCAAGTAGAAAGTGATTACACCGTTCCGTCGTGGACGTTGTATCAGCGTACAGTGATAGCAGGAAATCCTAATACAAGCCTGCTGGTTCCTAAGGATTATCCTTACAATGTGAATGTTACGATAAATGGCGACCCAAGCAGTCGAATTGGCGCAACTTGGTTCACCAATGCAGGCGTAACAGGTGGAAAACTACAATTGAAGGAAGGCAACACGAGCGATTTTTCATCTGCACGTGAAATTGTTGCTGTTTCGGTTGATGTAAACGACATTATGTATGTCAGTTCCGGAAACAACAACAATGATCTGGTTGAAAAAACAGGTTTTGGAAAAGGTGAAAAACGTAGTTATGTAAGCAATAAAGCGCTTATTGACAACCTGACCCCCAACACCGTTTATTCGTATCGTGTGGGTGGCGTGAACGGCCTGTGGAGTGACGCGGGGACTTTTACTACCGCCAAAACAAACGAAGATGAGTTTTCATTCATCTACATCACCGACACGCAATCAAATACCGACGAGATGTTTGAAATATCCCGAAAAACTGTCGCCACTGCACAGGCAAATGTGCCGGATGCCAAATTCCTGCTTGTCACAGGCGACTTGGTAGAAACCAGCGGCAACAATAACTCCGAGTGGGAATGGGAACAATGGTTTGAAACAATGAAAGCTTCCTGGCAAAAACTTCCCATCGTTCCGGTCCAAGGCAACCATGATACAAGCGGAAACGGCAATATGTTTCACCACTTTAATACCGATAAATCGTTCAACGCCGCTCAAAGCGAAGCAGCAGCAAAAACGGCAATGGAAGGTACGGTATATTCTTTCGTGTATGGCAACGCCTTGTTTATGATTCTTAACTGGGAAGATTACGGAAAAGGCGAAACGTATTTTTCTGCCGTAGAAACGTGGATGAAAGCGCAAATAGCTGCAAACAGCAATGTGAGATGGAAATTCGTTGCCTATCATAAAAATATGTTCACCGGAAGTGGCTCGCATCAAAGCGATATAGATGGAAGAACAGTGCGGGAACGTATGGCTCCTGCTTTTCAGGAAATGGGCATTGACCTCGTATTTCAAGGACACGACCACATATACGAAGTTATAGGCGTAATCAATGCCGGCAAAAATGGCGAAACCAATACTTATGCTACAGTAGAAGGCGCAGTAACAGATCAAACACTTACAGCGGGCGGAACACGCGAAGATATGACCGGCATACACGGCGGAACATTTAATGTACAGAAAGGAGTACTTTATTTCCTGAACAACTCCGCAGGCAAGAAAAAATACGAGCCCCGCACCGAAGTGCAAATGGTTGCTGCCGAAAGTACAACCCGGGTTCCTGATTATTATCAATTCTTCAACCGCTTCGGACAAACCGGCGAGCCTACTTTCAGCCGCGTAAGTGTATCAACAGATGCTGTCAATATCTCAACCTGGACAGTTGATGATGCAGGTGTACCAACTCTGTTCGATGCCTTCAAAGTGATTAGAGGTGAAGATGGAGCAACTGCCATATTCAGTGCTACAAGAGATGCAGGCAAACTTTCCCTCTATCAAAATCCTGCAAGTGAACATGTTACTATCAACTGCCAAGAAAAAATCGTCAATGCACGTATTTTCGCTCTGAATGGTCGGTTGGTAAAAACGCAAAGTGGCAGTGACAATGTAGTGGAACTTTCGGGTGTAAACAATGGTGTTTATATTGTGAGCGTAACAACAACAGGCGGCGTTTATAACGAACAATTGATAGTAAAAAAATAAACAAATAATCTTTATTCGATTGGATTAATATAATTACACAGACACAATAAACAAGGATTTGTCCGCAAAAACCGGCGAATCCTTGTTTTATTGTTATTCACTTTTTAATAATGAAACATTTATGAGAAAGAAAATATTGTTTGTACTGCTGACCATTGCCTTTAGCGGTGCAGCAACGGCACAAAGCAATACGACAAATGCAGGCATAATAATAAACGGTGTGCGCTGGGCTACATGCAATGTGGAAGAAGCAGGCATTTTTGCCGATTCGCCCGAAAGTTCCGGTAAGCTTTACCAGTGGAATAGAAATATCGCTTGGTCGGCAACAGACAGCCCCATAACCAATTGGGATAATACAAGACCCGAAGGCGAGGAATGGGAAAAAGTCAATGACCCCAGTCCTGCAGGTTGGCGCTTACCGACAATGGCAGAGATTACAAGTTTGCTTGATAAAAGCAAAGTAAGCAATGAATGGACAACTCTAAATGGAGTTAACGGACTAAAATTTAAGGATATAAAAACAGGAAATTCTATTTTTCTACCTGCGGCAGGCTATCGCATCAATATAGAAGACGGCAAGTTTTATGAAAAAAACGGATACGGACATTATTGGAGTAGTGAACAAAGCGATGGCGCTTATGCCTACGGCTTGCATTTCGACAGCAGAAAAATAGATTATTACTACTACGACCTTTACCGTAGTGATGGACGATGTGTGCGTCCTGTGTATTGTCAAACAGCCAGATAAAAATTTAATTGCTAAATAAAATGATAGTCTATTTTTAAAATAACAAACAAAATGTTATAAAGATTTGCATAATTAAAATAAAATGATTTCCTTTGCGGCGTGAAAGAAATCATAAAAAAAGATTGGATTAGGTTATTTTTTATTTTTTGTATGGTAGGTTATCAAATTTATTAATTTTTAAAACAAGTTGAAGATGAAAAAATTAATTTTTACATTGGCAGTTTTAGTATGGGTGTTTAGCGTTAAAGCTCAAGACAATGAGCTAAGTTTTTCGGTGGGGGGAGACCTCGTTAGTTCGTATGTATGGCGCGGCGCATTGGCTGCAAGTGCAAGTATCCAGCCTGCGGCGGGATTGTCGATTGCGGGATTTTCTTTGAGTGCATGGGGAAGTACGGATATCACATCCGGTGATTACAAGGAAGTGGATTTCACGGCAGGTTATTCGATTGCAGGCTTAAGCCTTGCTGTTACAGACTATTGGTGGATGGGAGAAAGAAATTACAAGTATTTTAATCATGATTCCGAATCGACGGATCATTTATTTGAGTTTACCGTAGGCTATACCCTTCCGGTAGAAAAATTTCCGCTTTCGCTAACTTGGAACACGATGTTTGCAGGCGCTGACGTAAAGAAAGGCGCTGATGATAAAAGGGCTTATTCGACTTATATTGAAGCTAAATATCCGTTTGCAATCAAAGACATAGCTTTGGAAGCTTCGCTTGGATTGACGCCCGGCAAAAGCCTTTATGCCGAAAAAGCATCGGTTGCAAGTATCGGATTGAAAGCAATCAAAAATATTAAAATAAGTGATGGTTTTTCGTTGCCTGTTTATGGCCAGATACTTACAAATCCACGATCGGAAGATATTTTCTTTGTATTCGGAATCACTTTATAAAACAAAGGTAGATATTTATAAAAATTGTGTATCTTTGCACGTCAAAAAAAGAGTAAGTAAAAACAAAATATTATTGGAATAAAGTTAAAAAAACGAGCAAAAAATGTCAAAATTAAGATTTAAAGCTGTAGAAGAAGCTTACAAAAAGAAAGCTGTAGCTGTTTCGGCTCCCGAACAGTTAACCTCCGATTATTACGGAAAGTATGTTTTCAACAAAGACCAAATGGCTAAGTATTTGTCTAAGGAAACATTGGAAGTGCTTATTGATGTAATTGAAAAAGGTGAAACTTTAGACCGCGGATTAGCCAATCACGTAGCCGCAGGTATGAAAATGTGGGCGGTTGAAAGAGGCGCTACGC
Organism: Bacteroidia bacterium; assembly: GCA_025996865.1. Classification (GTDB taxonomy): domain Bacteria; phylum Bacteroidota; class Bacteroidia; order Bacteroidales; family Azobacteroidaceae; genus Azobacteroides. The sequence continues at coordinate 38,852 of BNTV01000027.1, read as the reverse complement.
ATTACACCCACTGGTTTCAACCTCTGACAGAAGGAACTGCAGAAAAGCACGATTCATTTATCGAATATTCCGGTGCGCCGGGAAGCGCTATTATCGAAGAATTTTCGGGAAAACTCCTTGCCCAACAAGAACCCGATGCCTCGTCGTTCCCGAGCGGAGGAATCCGCAATACTTTCGAAGCGCGCGGTTACACGGCATGGGATCCCTCTTCTCCCGCTTTTATTGTGGATGATACGCTTTGTATTCCTACCGTTTTCATCTCTTACACCGGAGAGGCTTTGGACTACAAAACGCCTTTGCTGAAGTCTTTAAATGTAGTGGATAAAGCGGCGACAGAGGTTTGCCATTATTTTGACTCGTCCGTGAAGAAAGTGTATTCCTATTTGGGATGGGAACAGGAATATTTCTTGGTTGACGACGGTTTGTACGCCACCCGTCCCGATTTGATGCTTACCGGCCGTACCTTGCTGGGACATGAATCGGCGAAAAACCAACAGTTGGAAGACCATTATTTCGGCTCGATTCCTACTCGCGTACAAGCTTATATGAAAGATATCGAATTTGAAGGATATAAATATGGTATTCCTTTGAAAACCCGTCACAATGAAGTAGCGCCCAACCAATTCGAATTGGCTCCGATTTTCGGTGAAACCAATTTGTCGATTGATCAGAACTTGTTGATTATGTCGATTATGAAGAAAGTTGCTCGCCGTCATGGGTTCCGTTTGCTGTTGCATGAAAAACCGTTTGCCGGTATCAACGGTTCGGGAAAACATAACAACTGGTCGTTGGGAACCGATACGGGTGTAGGTCTTTTAACTCCGGGTAAAACGCCGGAAGAAAACCTGCAATTCATTACTTTCATAACGAATATCCTGATGGCGGTTTACAAATACAATGCTTTGTTGAAAGCATCTATCATGACGGCTCAAAATGCTCACCGTTTGGGCGCTAACGAAGCTCCTCCCGCTATTATATCCGCATTTTTGGGAACGCAAGTGTCGGCCGTTTTGGATAAACTGGAAAAAAGCACCAGCGAAGAAGCGATTGTGATCGACTCCAAACAAAAGATGAAATTAGGCGTTGCCAAAATACCCGAAGTGCTTTTGGACAATACCGACCGCAACCGTACTTCGCCCTTCGCTTTCACCGGTAACCGTTTCGAATTCCGTGCAGTAGGTTCTTCCGCCAATTGTTCTTCCGCCATGATTACCTTGAATGCAATTGTTGCCGCTCAATTGATTGAGTTCAAGAAAACCGTAGATGAAAAAATCGAATCGGGATTGGCTAAAAACAAAGCGATTTTCGATGTATTGAAAGACTACATCAAAATCTCGAAACCCATCCGTTTTGACGGTAACGGTTATAGCGACGAATGGAAAGCCGAAGCAGCCCAACGCGGTTTGGACGGCGAAACGAGTGTGCCTGTCATCATTGATGCAAACACGACGCCCGAAGTGGTTGAAATGTTCGAAAACGTAGGCGTTTTCACCGAAAGGGAGTTGCATGCCCGCAATGAAGTAAAATGGGAAACTTATACGAAGAAAATCCAGATTGAAGCGCGGGTTTTGGGCGACTTGGTGATGAATCACATCATTCCGACCGGAACCAAATATCAATCGGCTTTGCTGGATAATGTGTATAAAATCTATCAGGTTTTTGACAAGGAAAAAGCAGCCAAATTATCAGCGCATGATTTGGGAACCATTGAAGAAATTTCCGAGCGTATAGCAACGATCAAATCGAAAGTCGAAGCGGTGATTGAAGCCCGGAAAGTAGCGAATAAGATTGAAAACGAGAGAGAAAAAGCGGTTGCTTATCACGATACGGTTTTGCCTTATTTCGATGAAATCCGCTACAATGTCGATAAATTGGAAATGATTGTCGATGATGAATTGTGGCCGTTGCCTAAGTATCGGGAGTTGTTGTTTCTCCGGTAAGAAACAGTATTGATGTGAATCAAGGTAAAGGCTTCGCTTTTGGGTGAAGCCTTTATTTTTCAAATTCGTCATGTATCGGTTTACCTATTTTACGAAGATAAAATACACAAATATTTGTGTCCAAAAGATATTGTATCATAAAGAAATATCTCTTTTACGAAATTTGCGACTGCTTCGAATCTCAGTACAAATTTCTTCATCACTTTTCTCCATATCCGCCCACGCCCCAAATGAAGCATCTATTGTGGCGTTCGCCTTTTTTTTCGGTTTATTTGCATGTATTTCTACAAGCGGAAATATTGTGATTTCCAATTCCGTTCCTATATAATTATCAGGTATCGATAAAATAACCATATTGCTATTTGGGGTAAAAACTGTACGTATCATATACTATAAAAATTTATTAATCAAAGATACAAAGATATAAATAAATTCTTTACTAAGTACCAGTCACAAATTAATTTATATTTTCAACAATGTTAAATTGCTAATTATTAGCAACTTGAAATCTATAATAATATAAACTATTTAGCAGCAATAGTTGCTTGTTTTGTGGTAATTTTTTTATACAGTGGACTGTGTGTATTGATTGGATGGAAAAGTGGAGGTGGTTTTTTACCTAAACTATTAATTTTATTTCCCTGTGTAGTAGCTACTTGTACTTGGGTGACAAGTTATACAAAAGAAGATGATGAAGAATCAGAAGTCGATAGTGACACTTTAGAAAACGAATAAAGATGAAAAAGCAGTGAAGCCTTTACTGTATTTTTTATGCTAATTCTTTTTTTAATATTTCGTAAACGTATGCAGGAGATTCCCGGTAAAGGGTTGTGGAACGATTGATCAGTTTTTCATAAGTAGTAGAATTATAAACCATATCAAGTGCTTCTACAAATGAACAGTTACGGTCTTCCACAAGATATTCCGCCAACATGCCTATAATAGTTTCTATCATTAATTGCGGATAATCCGGTTCAGGTTTCAATAAGGCAATAGCAGCCGGCGTATGAAAACTTATCTGGTGAGTATTCTCAATATAGGTAATACGTTTGAGAACAGTTTTCATATCAATAGCCCCGCGTTCGAAAAGGGCAAATTGCGTCCTCATTTTATCATTTGCAATAGGGCCTTCCACAATATCATAATTATGAGGTGGTTGCGGTATTTTTCTGTCTCGGCAGTGCATTACAAATTTCACCCATTCTTCCGAAGGTTTTAGAAATTGTTTTACGGAAAGAACTTCATTAGTAAGAAATTTTTCGTCAAAATCGAAAATTGTTGTTACCGGAGATGTTAGATTTTCGTCGGCAATATTTGCAGCTCTTTCGTTTGCATGCCGGCTTATGCTTGTGGTATAAAAACCTTTACCAAAGTCTTTGAAAGGTTCGCACCGGTTTAAATCTATTTGAGTTATTCTTATATCGCTGCCGTGGTAAAGTTTCATTCTAATTTTCCTCCGTTTCGTTTGCAGATACGTGCGAGTGTATCTGCCGTATTTTCGTATGACTGAGTATGTTCGTAACCGTAATGTTTTTCGTAAAAATCCAATCCGCCATGTTTTTTCAGGTAGTTGAACGAATCACGCCATGAAATGTCATAACGTGTGGCAAAAACTTCGTTTAGCAAAACGAAGTCTTCTATCATATCACTTGTATTCTTTTGGATAGTAGTTACCGGCGTCACCGGCACAAAAGCCGTTCCGTCAAAATAGGCTTTAACTGTTGTTTCCATCGCAATTTCATATTAAATAATTTGGTAAAGTTATAAAATAATTTGAAATCCGGCAAATGGAAAAATAAGTGATATTTGTATTATTGCTATATTTTTCCTGTATTTTTTTAAAAAATGCTGTTTTTTCAACAAAATCATTTTTTATTGCTAATTATTATCGGATATTAAGCGGAAAATTGTAACTTTGCACCCTGAAATAAATAAAGAAGTATTGAAAAAATGATTAATAATGCAAGTTTATACCGGCCCGAATATGAACATGATGCTTGTGGCGTTGGTTTATTGGTTGATATACACGGAAATAGGTCTCACGACATCGTAGAAAAAGGGTTGCAAGTGTTGGAACACATGCTTCACCGCGGAGCGGAAAGCGCCGACAACAAAACCGGAGACGGGGCGGGAATCACCCTGCAAATTCCTCATGAATTTATCCTTTTACAAGGGATTCCGATTCCCGAACGGGGAAAGTACGGAACGGGTCTGGTTTTTCTTCCGAAAGACGACGAACAGGCTTCTTTGTACATGGAAGTCCTGCAAAATATTGTCGAACAGGAAGGTTTGAAAATGTTTGCCATCCGCGATGTACCCGTCAATAGCGATATTTTGGGCGAGATTTCGAGAGCGAATGAGCCGGCTATCAAACAGATTTTTATAGTAGGCGAAGACCATTCCGAAGTTTTAGAAAGAAAATTGTATGTAGTCCGGAAGAAAATGGAAAATAAAATCCTCAAATCTTCCCTGACCGACAAAAAAAGTTTTTATATTGTAAGCCTTTCCACGCAACGCATTGTGTATAAGGGAATGCTTACTTCCACCCAGTTGCGCGATTATTTCACCGATTTGACGAATCCTTATTTTACCAGCGGATTGGCCTTGGTTCACTCGCGTTTCAGCACCAATACTTTCCCCAGTTGGGATTTGGCGCAACCCTTCCGTCTGCTCGGACATAACGGCGAAATCAACACCATTCGCGGAAACCGCTATTGGATGAAAGCGCGCGAAAGTGTACTGAAAGTCCCCGAATTGGGAAAATTAGACGAACTGTTTCCGATTATCCAGCCGGGTATGTCCGACAGTGCGTCTTTGGATAATGTACTGGAATTTTTGATTATGGCAGGAATTTCGTTTCCACACGCCATGTCGATGCTCGTTCCCGAAAGCTGGAACGAAAAAAATCCGATTTCCGACGACTTGAAAGCGTTTTATGAATACAACAGTATTATCATGGAGCCTTGGGACGGCCCGGCGACGCTGCTGTTTACCGATGGCCGGTATGCCGGAGGAATGCTTGACAGGAACGGCCTTCGCCCCGCCCGTTATCTGATTACGCACGGCGACATTATGGTCATCGCTTCGGAAGTAGGCGTATTGCCGTTTGAAGCCGTTGAAATCAAGGAAAAGGGTCGTCTTCAACCCGGAAAAATGTTGATGATTGACACCAAAGCAGGAAAAGTATATTACGACGCCGAATTAAAAGCGGAATTAGCCGCCGCTCATCCGTACAGGGAGTGGCTGTCGAAAAACCGGATTTCTTTAAGTAACATATCTTCCGGAAGGACAGTTAGATACGACGTAGATAACCAATCCGCACGACTCAAAGCATTTGGTTATACGCAGGAAGACATTGAAAAGTTGATTCTCCCGATGGCTCTTGAAGGAAAAGAACCGATCGGTTCGATGGGTAATGATACGCCTTTAGCAGTTTTGTCGGATAAACCGCAACGCATGTTCAACTATTTCAGGCAATTATTCGCTCAGGTAACTAATCCGCCGATTGATCCGATTCGCGAAGAATTGGTCATGTCGTTGGCGTTGTATATCGGTTGTCAGGATGGCAATGTGCTCGAACCTTCGCCGGAATTGTGCAAAATGGTGAAACTGCCGGTACCGATTATCAACAATATTGATTTGGATATTTTGACGCATTTGGGTTACAAAGGTTTTAAGTCCTTGACTGTTCCGATGTTGTTCGATGTGGCTTCACCTGCCAAAGGCGCAAAATCGTTGTCCGACGCTTTGAACAATCTCTGTCAACGAGCCGAAAAAGCAGTTGACGAAGGTTACCATTATATTATTTTAAGCGATAGGGGCGTAGATGCCGAACATGTAGCAATTCCTTCTATATTAGCAGTTTCTGCTGTTCATCATCACTTGATTGAAAAACGGAAAAGAATGCAAATCGCGATTGTAGTCGAAACCGCCGAAGCCCGTGAAGTCAATCACTTTGCCCTTTTGTTTGCTTTTGGGGCGACGGCCGTCAATCCGTACATGGCTTTTGCCGTTTTGAATGAAAAAGTGAATTTGCATGAAATACAGTTGGATTATCACACCGCAGAAAAAAATTACATCAAAGCCATATCTAAAGGCTTGTTGAAGGTACTTTCGAAAATGGGTATTTCTACTTTGTGGAGCTACCGGGGCGCTCAGATTTTTGAAGCCGTTGGTATCAGCCAGAAAATTTTGGATACTTATTTCAGGGAAATGACTTCGCGGATAGGCGGCATCGAATTGTCCGATATTGCCAGGGATGCTTTACTTTCTCATCATGAAGCTTTCGGCGACCACGGTATTCCCGATTTCAAATTACAATCCACTTATACAGTGCAGAATGCAGGTATTTACACCTTCCGCAAAGAAGGTGAATACCATGCGTGGAATCCCGAAACCATTTCCAAATTGCAAATATCTACTCGTTTGGGTGATTACAATAAATTCAAGGAATATACCGACATCGTGGATAACAAGATGCAGCCGATATTCCTGCGCGATTTCATGACTTACAAGCGGAAACCGATTGATATTTCCAAGGTAGAACCGGCAGAAGCAATTACAAAACGCTTTGTCACAGGAGCTATGTCTTTCGGTTCCATCAGCAGGGAAGCGCATGAAGCGATGGCGATTGCTTTGAATATCCTCCACGGAAAAAGCAATACAGGTGAAGGCGGGGAAGATCCTGCCCGTTTCAAAATCGGCGAAGACGGTTTGAAACGCCGTTCGTCCATCAAACAAATTGCGTCGGGACGTTTTGGCGTGACTGCCGAATACCTGATTAATGCCGACGAATTGCAAATCAAAATCGCCCAAGGTGCAAAACCCGGCGAAGGCGGACAGTTACCGGGTTTCAAGGTCGATAAAATCATTGCGAAAACCCGTCACTCCATTCCGGGAATTACTTTGATTTCGCCGCCGCCGCATCACGATATTTACTCGATTGAAGATTTGGCGCAGTTGATTTTTGATTTAAAAAACATAAATCCGCATGCGCAAATTTCCGTGAAATTAGTTGCGGAAACCGGCGTCGGGACGATTGCCGCCGGCGTGGCCAAAGCCAAAGCAGACTTGATTCTCATCAGCGGTTCGGAAGGTGGAACAGGTGCAAGTCCGATGAGTTCTATCAAATATGCCGGTATTGCTTGGGAACTTGGATTGGCGGAAACGCAGCAAACACTGGTTATGAACGACTTGCGCGGATTTGTCCGTTTGCAGACCGACGGGCAGTTGAAATCGGGGAAAGATATCATTATTTCAGCCCTTTTGGGTGCGGAAGAATTTGGATTTGCGACCAGCGCATTGATTGTACTCGGTTGTGTGATGATGCGCAAATGCCATTTGAATACTTGTCCGGTAGGCGTTGCCACGCAAGACGAAAGGCTTCGTGCGCGTTTCAAAGGAAAATATGAATACCTGCTCAATTATTTCACTTTCCTTGCACAGGAAGTCCGTGAACATTTGGCGCAAATGGGTTTCAAGAGCCTGAACGAAATCATCGGACGCTCTGATTTGATTGAAATTCGTAAAGATTTGAAAATTAATGATAAAGCAGCTAAATTGGATTTTTCCAAATTAACATACTTTGTGAATAACGGCAACGATATCCGTTGTACGAAAAAGCAAGACCATAAAATCGAACATGTTCTGGACAGGGAACTTATCCGCAAAAACAAACCGGCTATTGAGAAATCACTTCCGGTTGAAATGAACGTCGGAATTGCAAATACCGATAGAGCGGTAGGCGCCATGTTGTCGGGCGAAATTGCCAAACGGCACGGAAACAAAGGCTTGCAGGACGGTACGATTACCGTCAGCTTCAAAGGTTCGGCCGGACAAAGTTTCGGCGCATTCCTTGCGGCAGGAGTCACTTTTTATCTGGAAGGCGAAGCCAACGATTACCTCGGCAAAGGGCTTTCGGGAGGACGTATCTCGCTTGTTCCGCCCAAGTTCAGCAAATTCGCGCCTGAAGATAACATCATAGCCGGCAATACTTTATTGTATGGTGCGACTTCCGGCGAAGTCTATATCAACGGCCGGGTGGGAGAGCGCTTCTGCGTGAGAAATTCGGGCGCCATCGCCGTCGTGGAAGGTGCGGGCGACCACTGTTGCGAATACATGACCGGCGGACGGACGGTAGTTTTAGGTTCGACCGGAAAGAATTTTGCAGCAGGTATGAGTGGCGGATTGGCTTACGTCTTGGATATGAAAGGCGATTTCGATTATTTCTGCAATATGGAAATGGTTGAACTAACGCTGATTGAAGATAAATCGGACAGTCTGGAACTGAACCGTTTGATTTCGCAACATTATTATTATACGCAAAGCGCTTTGGCAAAAAAGATTTTGGATGATTGGGACGAATACCTCAAACATTTTATCAAAATCACGCCGATTGAATATAAAAAGGTGTTGCAGGAAGAGAAAATGGAAGCAATAAAAAAGAAAATAGAATTGGTTGAATCGGATTATTAAATAATTGAGAATTGAAAATTGAGAATTGAAAATTATTGGGCTGATGTCCATTTTTTCATTTTCAATTTTCAATTCTCCATTTTCAATTATAATATGGGAAACGCAAAAGCATTTTTAACAATAAATAGAAAAGAAGCAGGATATCGTCCTGTACTTGAACGTATTTCGGATTTTACTGAAGTGGAGCAAACCTTGAACATGGAAGACAGGATGCTTCAAGCTTCCCGTTGTATGGAATGTGGAGTCGCTTTTTGTCATTGGTCTTGTCCTTTGAGTAATTTGATTCCCGAATGGCAGGATTTGTTGTACAAAGGAAAATGGTTTGAAGCCTACCGCGTGTTGAATGCCACAAATAATTTTCCGGAATTTACAGGCCGGGTGTGTCCGGCGTTGTGCGAAAAAAGTTGTGTGTTGAATATGCAACACCAACCTTTGACCATCCGCGAGAATGAAGCGGCGATAACGGAACATGCTTTTTTAGAAGGATTTATAAAAGCCTATCCGCCGAAAACGCGAACAGGTAAAAAAGTAGCCATTGTAGGCTCAGGCCCTGCCGGTCTGGCTGCCGCCGATATGTTGAACCGGAAAGGCCATTTGGTAACAGTCTATGAAAAAGACGAAGCCATAGGTGGTTTACTTCGCTTGGGAATTCCTGATTTTAAATTGGTCAAGGGGATTATCGACCGCCGCTTGAAACTGTTGGAAGCGGAAGGCATTATTTTTGTGACGAATACGGAAGTCGGTAAAGATTTGCCGATCAATGAACTATTGTCTTCGTTCGATGCGGTTTGCCTGACGATTGGCGCCGGTGTTCCGCGCGATTTACCCATCGAAGGAAGGAATTTGAAAGGGATTCATTTTGCTTTGGATTTCCTGAAACAACAGAATCGTATCGTGGCCGGACAAACGATTCCGGCTTCCGAACAGATTTCGGCTAAAGGCAAAAAAGTGCTGGTAATCGGCGGTGGAGATACCGGTTCGGATTGTGTCGGAACGTCTATTCGCCAGAAAGCAGCAAGCGTGACGCAGATAGAAATCCTGCCTCAGCCACCCGTAGGCGATAATCCCGATACGCCTTGGCCTTATTACCCGAATATATTGAAGACGTCCAGTTCGCATGAAGAAGGCGTTACGCGCCGTTGGTCGTTGGCTTCCAAGCGTTTCATCGGAAACAAAGGAAAAGTGACCGGTGTGGAAGTCGTCAGAGTAGAGTGGACAAAAGATGAATCCGGCCGTTTCACGATGAAAGAAACCGGTGTGAGCGAAATCATTAATGCCGATTTGATCCTGCTTTCCATGGGATTTACGCAACCGGTGCATGAAGGTTTGCTGGATGATTTGGGTGTGAAATACGATGCCCGCGGGAATGTAGAAGCTCTGAAACCGAATGAGTCGTCGGTGGCGAAAGTTTTTGTGGCCGGGGATGTTACGACCGGGGCGAGTTTAGTGGTTCGTGCGTTGGATTCGGGGCGAAAGGCGGCGGAAGCGATAGGGAAATATTTATAATTATGTTTTTATTTTATATAAATTATAAGTTATGTGTGGAATTGTAGGAATATTCGATTTAAAAGATAATGTAGAGAAATTACGTCCCAGGGCATTAGCGATGGCTAAGAAAATTCGCCACAGAGGACCGGATTGGTCGGGAATTTATTGCTCCGATAAAGCTATTTTGGCGCATGAACGTTTGGCTATTGTGGACCCGCAATCGGGACAACAGCCTTTGTATTCGCAGTCCGGCGATGTAATTTTGGCCGTGAACGGTGAAATATACAACCATCAGGAAATTCGCGACCGGCAAGCCGGAACGTATCATTTCAAAACCAAGTCCGATTGTGAAGTCATTCTTTCCTTGTATATGGAGAAAGGCGTGAATTTTCTGGAAGACATGAACGGTATTTTCGCGTTTGCCTTGTTCGATTCACGAGACAATTCGTATTTCATTGCGCGAGACCATATTGGGATTATTCCGCTTTATATGGGCTGGGATAGCGCCGGCGCTTTTTATGTGGCTTCCGAATTGAAATCCTTGGAGCCTTATTGTGAAAAAATAGAGGCTTTCCCTCCGGGACATTATTTGTACAGCAAAGATGGAGGCAAATTAACTCGTTGGTACAAGCGAGACTGGATGGATTATGAGAATGTTAAAGACAACAAATCAAGTATTCAGGATTTACGTGAGGCCTTGGAATCAGCTGTCAAACGGCAATTGATGACCGATGTGCCTTACGGCGTACTCCTTTCCGGTGGATTGGATTCGTCGGTTGTGTCGGCTGTGGCGAAAAAATATGCAGCCAATCGAATAGAATCCGATGGACGGCAACGCGCTTGGTGGCCTCAGTTGCACTCTTTTGCAGTCGGTTTGGAAGGTTCGCCCGATTTGGCGGCTGCGCAAAAAGTAGCCGATTATATCGGAACCGTTCATCACGAGGTTCATTTTACGATTCAGGAAGGTTTGGATGCCATTCGCGACGTCATTTATCATATTGAAACTTACGACGTGACAACCGTGCGGGCTTCGACGCCGATGTATCTCTTAGCCAGAGTTATCCGTTCGATGGGTATTAAAATGGTGCTTTCGGGCGAAGGCGCCGATGAAATATTCGGGGGATATCTTTATTTTCATAAAGCTCCGAATGCAAAGGCTTTACACGAGGAAACCGTTCGCAAGTTAGATAAATTAAACCTTTACGATTGTTTGCGTGCCAATAAGTCCTTGGCTGCTTGGGGTGTAGAGGGACGTGTTCCTTTTTTGGACAAGGAATTTATGGATGTAGCCATGCGTTTGAATCCCGAGGAAAAACTCAGCGGATTGAAAGGCCGGATGGAAAAATGGATTCTCCGGAAAGCTTTTGAAGATTTCTTGCCGGAAAGCGTTGCCTGGCGGCAAAAAGAACAATTTTCCGATGGGGTAGGATATAGTTGGATTGATACTTTGCGGGAGGTGGCTTCCGCATTCGTGACGGATGAACAGTTTGCCAAAGCTGCGGAACGTTTTCCCATCAATCCGCCGATGTCGAAGGAAGAATATCATTACCGGACGATTTTTGAGGAATTGTTTCCTTCCGATTCGGCTGCGGAAACCGTGCCTTCCGTGCCGTCGGTAGCTTGCAGTACGCCGGTGGCTTTGGAGTGGGACGAGGCTTTCAAGAAGATGATTGACCCTTCGGGACGAGCTGTGAAGACTGTACATAACGATTCTTACTGAAATATTCTTTTTTTGCGGTGCCGTTATTCAATCGGCACGGTGTACGACAGATTTCCCAGCGCCTCCTCGTTCCTCGTCCTGTTGACCGAGCGCAGCGAGTGGAGACATCTCCTGATAATTGTTAAACACTAATTGGGAAATTTGTCGTACACCCGAAAACTTCGTGTCTTCCTGTCTTTGCGCCTTCGTGTTTGTATCAATTTTAAACACCTCATTTACGTTCACATTTCCCATCATCCATGCAATACTGCTGCAAACATCCCATTTTTTTGTCAGATATGAACTAAAAACAGCTTAACCGTTTTTTCAGCCCATTCCATAAAACATTTAGCCTGAAATAATCTAATAATTGTGTATTTTCCCGGATAATCGGGTGTAATACCCTTAGAAATTTGATAATTTTAATAAAATACTCATTTATTGTTTAAAAAATAATTCATTTCGCATTTTTATTTAAAAATAACACTTATATTTGCAGCAATTTTGACAAACAATTTGAAATACACGATTATGAGTTTGGAAAATAACAACATGGCATTTATAATAAAGTTCGACGAATTTTTTTAATAATTTTTTGGTTAAAAAATTTGGTGATGTGAAAAAAATCATTAAAAAAAACACATCTCCAGTAGTCCCGCCCGCCCTCTTGTAAAAAGGGTGCAAGGTATAAAAAATTTCGTAATTGTTTTAGTAAGTTTCTTCTTTTTTCTCTCCGTTAACGCATTTTCGCAGGATACCGGTTTGGTCTTCGGCCCCAAAGTCTTTTTATTCGAAACCGACAGCGAGCAGTTGAAGCGCGACTTCAAAACCAACCGGTCAGCCTTCGAGGCGCTGGATTTCCTGCTGAACATGCCGGAAGTCTATAACCACATCGACAGCATATTGATTACCGGCGCCGCCTCGCCCATTGGCTCGGCGGGTCACAACCGCGCCCTGTCGATTGCCCGCGCCAAAGCGATGGAAGCGTATATCCTGTGGAAGCATCCCGGTTTTGACCGCAACCGTATCGACGAAAAAGCGACGGGCATCGACTGGGAAGGTTTTCAATCCCTGGTCTCCCGTGACACCCGATTGCCCGACAGGGAAAAAATCCTTTACCTGTCCGGCCGGACGCAGGATGAAGAGTTGCTGCTCCGGGAACTCCGCAGCCTTCCCCCAGCAACACAAACCTACCTGCGGACAAATATATTCAGCCGGTTGCAATATGTGAGCGTTCGCCTTCGGATGGACGATGGCAGTTATATTCCGCCGCTGGAAGGGAGTCCGTCGGTGGATTTTTTTAAGGACTTTAAAGACCTTAATGACACGGCCAAGAGTGACACCCCCGTTCAGGTTCCGGTCAACAAACCGTCGCACCGGGTGTTCGCCGTGAGTACCAACCTGCTGTATGATGCGGCCTTGCTTCCCAACCTCTCAATAGAGCTTGCCTTCAACCGGCAGTCCCTGCTGCTGCAAGGCGCATGGAGCTGGTGGGATACCGGTTCACCCAACTATTGGAGTCACCGCATTCAGATGCTCTGGATAGAAAACCGCTACTGGTGGGGCGATCGCCCGCAAGCCCTGACGGGATTTTTCACCGGTATTTACGGGGCGGTGGGCACTTACGATGTCCGTTTGTTTCCCAAAGGAGGGGAACCTCTGGGGTTTCTCAGTAATTTGAGCTATTCGGCGGGCCTGACCGGCGGCTATTCCCTGCCGCTTTCCCGCCGTTGGAACCTGAATTTCAACCTGGGAGTCGGCTACCTGGGCGGGGAGTACAACGAATACAATCACAGTTCGTGCGCCGACTGTTATCCCAAACGGAGCACCAAACAGCGACGGTATATCGGGCCTACCCAGGCCGCAATATCAATTGTTTACCTTATTAGTGATTAGTGGTTAATGGTTAGTGGTTAGTGTTAAAAAAATGGAATGATGAAATGCATTATCAATACATACAAGGGGTACAGGGTGAAGGGGTACAGGGTGCACGACCGGTATTGGCAACCTTATACCCTGTACCTTTTACCTTTCACCCTGTACCTGCTGCTGTTGTTTTGTTCCTGCGAAAACAGGGAGTTGAGCGCCGATGATCCCTGCGGGGATGCGGTTGCCGTAGAGGTCGTCATCCATTGGGACGGCATCAATCCTGCGGACAAGCCCCGGCTGGGGATGGCCGTCCACCTGTTTGCCCGAAACGCCGATTATATCAATGTCCGCAACGAAAGCAGCCTGGATTTGCTGGAGGCTTACAGTGTCCCGGCAACCGGTCTGCATAATACTTACGGACCGAACAGCTCGATGAGCCGGACGGCGAGCGGCGACCCGGAGGAAAACACCGTCACCGAGCCTTATCCCTACAATTTCTTTGTGGCGCGCAACGACACGCTTTTTACCGCCCTGCCCGTTCCCGGAGAAACGCAGTATCTGCATTTTTATCCGGAAAACGTGCTCCGGGAGTTTACCTTTCTGGTTGTGGGCGTGGAAGGCACAAAGAATGTATCCAACGCCTTCGGGGCCATACGGGCATGTCTTCAACTTACCGGATGCACGACGGTGCGAAGGGCAGCGAACCGGCCACCGTGCTGTTCGGCGGCCACTCCGGCAGGGTAACGTGGGCGGGTGATTCCATATCTGGCGCATTCTGCACCTTCGGTCCCGCCGATATTGAACACTTTCGCAACCGGCTCACCGTGGAGGTCGTCACTTTCAAGCACGGCTATTATTACGGCACCTGGGAAGAAACGGTGCACGAACAGATAGCGGGCGCGCTGGGCGAACACGGCACCCCGGAAGAACAGGCGGACTGGCGGCTGCAAAACAGCGGATACGATATTGTGCTTCAAAACGAAGGGCGGTTAGTGATTCCCGATGAGCCGGACGATGGCACCTTTATTGTTGATGTGGACGACTACGACAATGTGATTGTGCCGCTGCCGCTCAGGTAAACCCCCAACCCCCTAAAGGGGGCTTTGGCGCAGCACAGTGTGCATCATCGCAGACACTAAAGCCCCCTTCAGGGGGTTGGGGGTAATGATGCGGACAACCCTGATTTATTTTGACTGTATTTTGCAAAAACAGATAGTGAGTTTTTAGTGAGGAATAAAAAATCCAAAAAAAAATTATACCTTTGTCGTATGAACCGTTAAACAGTAAAATAAATGTCAAGCAACAGGAAATTGCCCGTCGGCATACAGGATTTTGAAAAGTTACGCACAGGTAATAATGTATATGTGGATAAAACCCAATATATTTACAAGCTGATACAGAGCGATGCGCCTTACTTTCTCGGCCGGCCGCGCCGCTTCGGTAAGAGCCTTTTCCTTTCCACGCTTAAAGCCTATTTTCTGGGTAAAAAAGAACTCTTTGATGGCTTGGCTATTGCCGGTTTGGAAAAGGAATGGGTAGAATATCCGGTTTTTTATATTGACTTTAATGTGGGAATTTACACAGATGCCAAGTCTATTTATCAAACCTTGAATTACAATCTAAACATTTTGGAAGAAACATGGGGCAAAGTGGAAGGAGACAACCCCGCTACTCGCTTCAGTGGACTTATTCGCCGCGCTTGCGAAAAAAGCGGTCGAAAAGTCGTTGTTTTGGTGGATGAATACGATAAACCCTTGCTCGGCACAATGGACAATCCGGATGTCAACGATGAAATCCGCACAGTATTGAAGGGTTTTTACGGCGTACTCAAAAGTTCCGATGCTTACCTGCGTTTCGTTTTTCTCACAGGTGTTACCAAATTCTCGAAAGTCAGCGTTTTCAGCGACTTGAACCAGTTGCAGGATATTAGTATGAGGAACCAATATGCCGGTATTTGCGGAATTTCCGAACCCGAACTCATCAAAAATTTTCAGCCGGAAATAACAGCGCTTGCCGAAGAAGAGGAACTGACTTACGAAGAAACGCTTGCCAAACTGAAAAAACATTACGACGGCTATCATTTTTCCGAAAGCAGTGAAGATATGTACAATCCGTTCAGTTTGTTGAATACTTTCGAAGCCAGAAAATTTAGGGATTACTGGTATGAAACCGGCACCCCGACTTTTTTAGTTAAAATGCTGAAAGACATTGATTTCGATATAGAAACATTGGAAAACAGCTTGCCGTTTTCAGTGCGTTCGATTACCGATTACCGGATTGAAAACAGGAATCCCGTACCGATACTGTACCAAAGCGGTTACCTGACCATCAAAAGTTACAATCGGCAATTGGACGAATACACATTGGGCTATCCAAACGAAGAAGTCAAATACGGCTTTATGAACAACTTGCTGCCGGCCTTTGTGCCTAAAAAGGACGTATTGGGAGAATTTTCCGTCGGCAATTTCATTCGCGACCTGATCGCTGTCAATGTGGATGGTTTTATGACCCGCCTGAAAGCTTTTTTTTCGGGCATTCCCTACGAACTGAATAATAAGGAAGAAAAACACTATCAAACCCTATTTTACCTGCTTTTCAAATTGATGGGAGAATATGTGCAAACCGAAGTGAGCAGCGCCATTGGCCGCGCCGATGCGGTGGCTGTGGTGAATGACGTTATTTTTATTTTTGAGTTCAAACTGACCGGAAATGCTACGGCCGAAGACGCCTTGAAACAGATCGACGAACGCAAATACGCTGCCCAATACGCCGCAGGCAACAAAAAAATCGTTAAGGTAGGCGCAGAATTCAGCGCGGAAGAACGCACGCTAAATCGTTGGGTGCAAGGATAACAGAAAATGAGCATGATTTACCCCGAAAATTTCGAAGAAAAAATCGGCTTTGACAAAATACGTCAGTTGATTACGAACCATTGCCTGTCACCCCTCGGCGAGGAGAAAGTTGCCGAAATGACATTTTCCGCTAATTTTACGTTCATTCAGGAGCAACTGTACCAAACTCATGAATTTACAAGAATCATTCAGGAAGAAGATTCCTTCCCTTCCGATTATTTTTTTGATGTCCGCGATTCCTTGAAGAAAATTCGAATCGAAGGTACTTACCTGATTGAAAAGGAATTATTCGATATTCGCCGTTCGCTGGAGACCATCAATGCGATTGTCCGGTTTTTTACCCCCCGGCCCCTTGAAGGGGGTGCAGGACGGCAATCCTATCAACCGCTGTCGGCAAAGTCACCTTCAGAGGACTTTGGAGTAGTCGGAGGCAATTATCCTCATTTACAGAAACTTGCATCCGGTGTGGCCTCTTTCCCCCAGCTAACCAAACAAATCGACACAATTCTTGATAAATTCGGGAAAATCCGCGACAATGCTTCCCCTGCATTGGCCGATATCCGCAGGCAACTGACGCAAACGGCGAACGGGATTTCCAAGACTTTGCAGAGCATTTTGCGAATGGCCCAATCGGAAAATTTAGTTGATAAAGACGTTGCTCCGACCATGCGCGACGGGCGTCTCATGATTCCTATTTCTCCTGCTTTTAAACGTAAAATCAAGGGAATCGTGCATGACGAATCGGCTACCGGCAAGACTGTTTTTATCGAACCGGCCGAAGTGGTAGAAGCCAACAACAAAATCCGCGAATTAGAAAGCGAAGAAAAACGCGAAATTGTTCGGATTCTCACCGCTTTTACGAATCAAATCCGTCCTGAAATCCCTGAAATTCTCAATTCTTATCATTTTCTGGCGGAAATTGATTTCATCCGCGCCAAGGCTTTGTTTGCCATGGACATCAAAGCCATTCTTCCGGCCTTTGAAGATACGCGCCAAATGGATTGGATTCACGCCATTCATCCCTTGCTTTATCTTTCTCATAAAAAGCAAAATAAACCGGTTGTACCATTAGAGATTACATTGACCCCCCCACCCCCTGAAGGGGGAGTAGTGCGACAAACTAATCAAACGCAGCCGGCAAAGTCCCCTTCAGGGGATTTAGGGGTAATCCTCCTCGTTTCCGGCCCAAACGCCGGCGGAAAATCAGTTTTACTCAAAACCGTAGGTTTGTTGCAATACATGTTGCAATCGGGATTGTTGATTCCTATCGAAGAACGCTCTAAAACAGGTATTTTCAAGGATATATTCCTCGACATCGGTGATGAACAATCCATCGAAAACGACTTATCGACTTACAGTTCTCACTTGCTCAATATGAAATTCATGTTGAAAAATGCAAGTTCCGAATCGCTGATTTTAATCGACGAATTCGGCGGAGGCACCGAACCCAATATCGGCGGCGCCATTGCCGAAGCGCTTCTTCATCGTTTCAACGAAAAAGGTTGTTTCGGCGTTATCACAACGCATTACCATAATTTGAAATTGTATGCCGATGATCATGAGGGAGTTATAAACGGCGCTATGCTGTATGACCGCCATCTGATGCAGCCGCTGTTCCAACTTTCGATTGGACAGCCCGGTTCTTCGTTTGCCATTGAAATTGCCCGTAAAATCGGCCTTTCGGAAGACGTAATCGCCGAAGCTTCCGAAAAAGTCGGTCAGGACTACATCAACATGGATAAGTATTTGCAGGACATCGTCAGGGATAAACGGTATTGGGAATCGAAGCGCCAACAAATCCGCCGGCAGGAAAAACGGTTGGAAGAAGAAAAAGAGCAATTACAAACTACGAATTACGAATTACGGAACAAGACAAAAGACATCATCGCGCAAGCCAAAACCGATGCGGAACACTTGCTCGCAGAAGCCAATGCCAAAATTGAAAATACCATCCGGGAAATCAGGGAAGCGCAGGCAGAGAAGGAAAAGACGAAAGATATCCGGAAAGAATTGGATAATTTCAGAAAAGAGGTGCACGGTACACCGTACACAGTGCACGAATCGAAACAACAAGCTACGCCTCCCAAGCCGAAACCGCGCACCCTGCACCCCGCACCCTGCACCGCAGCTTTCTCCGCCGGAGATGCGGTACGCATGAAAGGCCAACAAACCGTTGGAACTGTAATTGATACGAAAGACAATTTTTTTGTGGTCGCTTTCGGCGCGATCAAAACAGCCGTCAAAGCCGAACAACTTGAAAAGGTGCAGGGTACAGGGTACAAGGCACAGGATACAAGCATTCACCTTTCATCTCACCCTTCGCCCACCTCTTTTCTTTCGGAGAAAAAAATGAACTTCAGACTTGAAATCGATGTACGTGGAATGCGGGGTAATGAGGCTTTGCAAGCAGTAATGTACTACATCGACGATGCCATCCAATGCAACGCCGGACGCGTTCGCATCCTGCACGGAACGGGTACGGGCGCTTTGCGGCAAATCATCCGGGATTACCTGAAAACCGTGTCGGGCGTCAAACACTTTCAGGATGAGCATGTTCAATTCGGCGGTTCCGGAATTACCGTTGTAGAATTGGAATAAAATTTACCGTTAACATAGTATTAACATAAAGATAACATTTCATTAACATTCGCATTCATTTATCTTTTGTTTCTTTGCACAAACAAGACATTTTCTTTTTATAATTTTTATAATTTAGTCAAGAAACTATAGTTGTCGTTTGAGAGCGCAAGGAAGTGATTCTATGCGCTCTTTATTTTAGTGAGTTTTTGCTATTTCACAATTTGCTATTTTCCTTATTTATTTGTAATTTCGCGCGCAGAATTTTTCATCATGTGAAAATACTATAACTTTTTTAAATGGGCATTTTTTTTATTTTACTAAGCACATAAATATTTGATAACTAATACATAAAAAGATGAGGTATAAAAAATTTACAGTGTTCTGGTTATTCACGTTGTTTTTTGTTGCAAGTGCAGACGCTCAGAAAATGGCGACCGCACAAGTTGTTGATGAGTATAATGGATTGAAATCGCTGATAGTCCTTGTTTTAATGATTCTCGTTTTGGTATTTCTGTATCGCAGTTCAAAGCGTAAACCCGTAAAAAATACGGATAATCAGGATATGAAGATGGAAAACGAGTCTGTGCCGGGTGAAGTCGCCGCCGCCATTGTTATGATGCTAAATGACCTGGACGAAGATGTGCATGATCTGGATAGCACAGTGCTTACCATGCGGAAAATTACACGAAACTATTCGCCGTGGAATTCTAAAATTTTCGGATTGAGACAAATGCCTTATAAAAAATAACTTTATATAATTAATTTTCAGATGAAAGAATTCAAATATTTAATCAATGGAAATCTCTATACCGCAACGCTTGTAAAAATGAAAGAAGATGTTACGGAAATAGATGTGAATGGAAAGTCATATTCCGTAACTTCTTGTAACAGTAATAAAAAACCGGTAGTATATTCCCGTCCGGCACAGGCTTCCGAGCCTTTGGGCAGCCTTCCCGCCGCGGCAAGCGGTCAGGTGAAAGCGGTCAAAGCTCCCCTCCCCGGCAACATAATGAGTATTGACTGTAAGGTCGGTGATACGGTAAAAAAAGGCCAAAAAATAATTGTTCTCGAAGCCATGAAAATGGAAAATACGATTCCGGCTGACATAGACGGCAAGGTTTCCGAAATTCTGGTACGTAAGGGCGATACCGTCCTCGAAGGCGTCGATTTAGTCATATTATTAAGCTGATAAAATAATGGGAAATATAACTATTTGGTGGCTTGCATTTATCGCGATTTTTTTCGTGGTTTATTTTATTGACATGTTTGTTACGGACCATCGCAAAGGCGAGATTTCCGTAAAAACATCGCTCCGCTGGACAGGCGTGTGGATTTCAATCTCGCTGCTTTTTGGTCTGGCGATTTATTTCTTCTTCCCGCAAAATGCAGATAGCGAGGTAAAAACCGCTACCGAAATGGGAATGAAATTTATTGCGGGCTACCTGACCGAATACTCGCTTTCGGTGGATAATCTGTTTGTGTTCATTATGATTTTCTCGATGATGGGAATTGCGGCTCACAATCAGCCGAAACTGCTGAAAATGGGTATTTTGATTTCCATTGTATTGCGGATTTTGTTTATTCTTGTGGGCATGTCGCTTGTGCAGCGTTTCGAGTGGGTGATTTATATTTTCGGTGTAATTCTCGTCTGGACTGCCTACAAAATGGCTTTTTCAAATAAAGAAGACCAGGTTGACCCCAAATCGAACATCCTCTACAGGGGTGCGTCGAAATTTTTCCCGATTTATCCCGATGAACATGTGTCGAAATTCTTTGTGAAAGAAAATGGCAAACGCTATGTCACCATGATTTTCCTCTGTTTGCTCGTCATCGGTTCTACGGATATGCTGTTTGCCGTTGATTCCATTCCCGCCATTATCGGCGTAATTGCCGAAGGTGAACAGGGTATTTTGAGCGCCGGAGAAGAAAACTTCCTGGCGGTTTCGTCCAACGTGTTCGCTGTAATGGGTTTAGTATCGCTGTTTTTTGCGCTCAAAGGCATCATGGACATGTTCCGTTTCCTCAAACACGGTGTTTGTTTCATCCTGTTTTTTATTGGCGTAAAAATGCTGTTGGGCTTTTTCCACCCCGTTGCCGAATTTTTCCACAGTCATTCATGGGTATCGCTTGCGGTAATCGTTCTCACGCTGGCATTCTCTATTTTACTTTCAATGCTCATTTCGGACGAGAAAAAAATAGCTGAGGAAGAAACAATCATCGAGGGACTAAAAGAAGAATTAAAGAACAAACATTGATGTATAAAAATAATGAAATTATAAATATATGGAATTTAGTGATTTAATGCCTGCTATTGCAGGTATGACCTGGCAAAATCTGGTAATGATCGGCGTGGGTTTCACGCTGGTATATCTGGCAATAAAAAAAGGGTTTGAACCGACTCTCCTTCTGCCGATGGGCTTTGGAGCCGTACTCGTAAATATTCCGCTGACAGCTGCTTTGACGCAGATTGACCCCGAAGGCAATGTAGTTGTAGGCGCCTTGGACGTATTTTTCAATGCCGGCATAGCGACTGAAGTTTTTCCGTTGCTTATCTTCATTGCTATCGGCGCCATGATTGATTTTTCGCCGCTTTTTCGTCGTCCGAGCCTGCTGCTCTTCGGCGCTGCGGCTCAGTTTGGTATTTTTATGACGATGGTGCTGGCTGCCGCCTGCGGTTTCAGCCTGAAAGAAGCTGCGTCAATAGGTATTATCGGGGCTGCCGACGGTCCGACTTCAATTATTGTGGCGACGCAGTTTGCCAAAGATCTGCTGGGACCGATTTCGGTTGCCGCTTATTCGTACATGGCGCTTGTGCCTATCATACAACCTCCTGTCATCAAGCTGCTTACAAATAAAAAAGAGCGCATGATACGCATGAATTTCGATGCCAACAAGAAGGTGTCGCGCACGACACTGATTATCTTTCCGATGGCAGTGACGGCTTTGGCGGGTATTATCGCGCCTTCGTCGCTTGCCCTGATCGGCTTTTTGATGTTCGGTAATTTGATTCGCGAATGCGGCGTACTTAATTCCCTGTCCAAAACGGCTCAGAACGAACTGGCAAACCTTGTTACCATCCTGCTCGGCATCACCATTGCAAGCACCATGACCGGCGAACGCTTTGTACGCTTGGATACGCTGATGATTCTCGGTTTGGGTATTTTTGCTTTCGTGTTCGACACTGCCGGCGGCGTTCTTTTCGCCAAGTTGATGAACAAATTTTCATCGGAAAAGAACAAAATCAATCCGATGATTGGCGCTTGCGGTATCTCAGCTTTCCCGATGTCGGCGCGTGTCATCCACGGCATGGGCTTGAAAGAAGATCCGAACAATTTCCTGCTGATGCCAGCCATCAGCGCAAACGTAGGCGGGCAAATCGGCTCTGTAATTGTAGGCGGAATCCTGTTGATGTTGGTTCCATTATTTGCATAATCAATTAATAATAAAATAATTATGAGTATAGATTTTTATAAGTCGTTAGAGATTTCAGGCATCGGTTTAGCCGGCGTTTTCATCTTCATGACTATTTTCTACTTCGTCAGCACGCTCATCGACAAGATGTTTCCGCCGGAAGAGGACGAGGAATAGGGATTTGTATCTGCATACCTTAAATAATGCAACTAAACTTTGTTTTAAAGGAGGCTGCCTTCATTGAGCAGTCTCCTTTTTTAGGACAGGATACAAGATAAATAATAAAAAAGAAGTATCTTTGTAAACAAAACATTGAACAATTTAAATATTAAATAAATATGAACAAGAGATTGACCATCGCGATTGTAGCGCACGATCACCGGAAAGCCGACATGGTAGAATGGGCGGTTTTTAATGCCACAACTTTGGCTAAGCATAAGCTCATTTGTACCGGAACAACGGGAAGTTTAATTAAACAAGCGTTTGATAAGAAAGGAGTTGAAACCGAAATCATCTGTGTAAATTCCGGCCCTTTGGGCGGTGACGCCGAAATAGCTGCCATGGTGGTTCGGCACGAAATCAATCTGGCTATATTTTTGATTGACGACTTGAATCCGCAGCCTCACGAAGCCGATATCCAGATGTTGCTCCGCCAATGCCGGGTTCACAATGTACCCATCGCTTGTAACCGTTACAGCGCCGACTTGATGATTACCAGCTCTTTATGGGATGCCGAAGATTATACGCCTTCCGTGCCGAAGTACATTAAATTTTCCAGGGAAGAATTGCAAATAAATAAAAATATTGAAATATTAGATTAATAGAATGAAATTAAAAATAGCTGTTTTACCGGGCGACGGAATCGGGCCGGAGATTGTGGCGCAGGCTTTGGAAGTGACCAAAGCCGTTTGTAGAAAATTCGGTCATGAGTTGGTGTATCAGGAAGCTTTGGTGGGAGCCATCGCCATTGATAAGGTAGGAAATCCGTATCCAGCTGAAACACATGCGCTTTGTATGGAATCGGATGCTGTTTTGTTCGGAGCAATCGGTTCTCCGAAGTACGATAATAACCCTTCGGCGAAAGTCCGTCCGGAACAAGGTTTGCTGGCCATGCGCAAACAACTGGGTTTGTATGCCAACATCCGGCCTGTGACGACTTTTCCTTCGTTAATCCACCAATCTCCCTTGCGAATTGATTTGGTCGAAGGCGCCGATTTTATGTGCATCCGTGAATTGACGGGAGGTATTTATTTCGGTCGTCCGCAAGGCAGGAGCGAAGATGGAGAAACTGCTTATGACACTTGTATTTATACGGTAGAAGAAATCGAACGAATCATCCGTTTGGCTTACGGTTACGCGCTCAAACGCAGAAAAAAACTGACGATTGTGGATAAAGCCAATGTGCTTGCCACTTCGCGGCTTTGGCGTCAGGTGGCGCAAAAATTAGAAAAAGAATATCCTGGTGTGGAAACCGAATACATGTTTGTGGACAATGCCGCCATGCAAATTATTCAGTGGCCGAAACGTTTTGATGTGATGGTTACCGAAAATATGTTCGGCGATATACTGACTGACGAAGCCTCCGTGATTACCGGTTCGCTGGGGATGTTGCCTTCGGCTTCCATCGGCATCCATACGTCTGTATTTGAGCCGATTCACGGTTCTTATCCGCAGGCTGCCGGAAAAGACATTGCCAATCCGCTGGCAACTATTCTTTCGGCTGCCTTGATGTTTGAATATGCTTTCGGATTACCGGCTGAGGCAGAAGCCATTCGCAAAGCCGTTGATGCTTCTTTGACGGAAAAAATTGTGACGGAAGATATTGCCGGAGAAGGGAAAGCGTATAAAACTTCTGAAGTCGGGAAATGGATTACAGATTATCTTTGTTGATTCCGAATTTTTCCTCGCAATGTTTAACTCCTTCGGGTTCAACATGAATAACAATATCGTAGATGTTATCAACGGATTCTTTGATAGCATCTTCGACTTTTTGGGCAATCCGGTGCGCTTCGGTCAGGGAAAGACTGCCATCGACTTCGATATCCAGTACGATGTTGTATAAGTTCCCGGTATGACTGGAACGAATGCGATGTGGATTAGATGCACCCGGCACTTTTTCGACAGCGTTGATAATTTCTTCATAGATAGTGGTATCTTTCATTCCATCCATCAGAACCAAGTTGGCGTCACGAAAAATCCCGATGGAGGAATAAATAATATAAATACTTATTAACAAGGCAATTATCGGATCAAGAATCGGCAGGTTAAGCAGGAAAGTAAACCCAAGTCCCAACAATACGCCTACCGAAATAATCACGTCATTCCGCATGTTGACGGCATTGGCTTTCAGCATGGACGAATTAACCCGTTTCCCTTGCCGGAACTGGTAAAGCGCCAGCATCAACTTACCCGCAATAGAAATAACCGTCACCCAAACCGCTATCAGAGAAGGAAGTTCCGTAATTTCCCGGTGAATAATTTTACCCATAGAAGTGATAAACATCTGCCCGCCCATAAAGAAAATCACAAACGACAAGACCGTCGAAGCGATATTCTCCGCTTTTTCATGCCCATAAACGAATTTCGAATTGGGAGGACGACTGATGATCGGAGTCACAATCAAAATGACCAAAGAAGTAAAAACATCGGAAGCCGAATCCAATCCGTCGCTTAACACGGCCAAACTGCCTGAAATAATTCCCACTACTATCTTCAACAAAGATAGCAAAGCGTTTCCCACAACACTAATCCAGGAAGTGAGAAGCATTATTTTCTTCCGGTTTTTATTCATCCCAAAAACTTGCGTTTAACAAATAAGCGAGGCAAAATTACAATAAATTTTTTAAATAGTACAAAATCACCTTTTTTTATCTATTTTTGTACATTCTATTTGAGTATTTATGTCACAACTAAAAATATACAAAGCATCGGCCGGTTCGGGCAAAACCTACACTTTGGCGAAAGAATATATTAAAGAATTGCTGATAAGGGAATTAAGTGAAAATTATCGTCATATTCTTGCCGTCACTTTCACCAAAGACGCAACCGGAGAAATGAAAGACCGTATTTTGGCGGAATTATACGGATTGGCATTTAATACCAACGATTCCCAAGGTTTTTTGGATTCTGTCGGAACGGCTTTGCACGAAGCCGGCAAACCGATGGATGAGGCGCTTATCCGGGAAAAATCCCGAAAAGTTTTGGATGCTATCCTGCATGATTACAGTCACTTGTATATCACAACCATTGACAGTTTCTTCCAGAAAATCCTCCGCAATCTGGCGCGTGAATTGGGTAAAGGTTCGCGATTCAACCTCGAAATGAATACCGCACAAGTTCGTTTGGATGCGGTCGGCCGGATGGTCGAAAACGCGCATCAAAATCCGCAACTCCTTCAATGGCTGACAACTTACGTCGAAAACAAACTGGAACAGGACGGCAACTGGCATTTCAAAGATGAAGTTTACCGGTTCAGCGCTTGCATTTACGATGAGTTTTTTCAGGAACATGAACGACTGTTACACAAACAATTAGACAATAATCCGGGCGTTTTCAATCATTTGAAAAATCATCATCAAAAGTTACTGAAAGAATACAAAACTTTCTTTCAGATAACATGGAAAAAAATCTCGGATTTATTAATCAACAATGACTTAGCGCCAGCCGATTTTATCCTGAAAGGAACGGTCTTCAATTTCTGGAAAAATCTGGCGGAAAATCAAAGAGGCGAAGTGACCAAAAGTATTTCCAAACTGTTGGACAATCCTGAAAACTGGTCAACCAAAACCAACAAACGCAGAAATGAAGTCATCGCTTTAGCTGAGAATGAGTTATGCAACATTCTTCAAGAAACGATTGGTGTGTTGCAAAAACAAAACACGTCCCGTTTGATTCTCGGAAATATTCATCAATTAGGTTTGGTTTGGTATATCACCAACGAAATCAACGAGATAAATTCCGAAAACAACCGGTTCATACTTTCGGATACGGCTTTGTTCCTCAACCAGATGATCGATCATTCCGATTCACCTTTCATCTACGAAAAAATCGGCGCGGAAATCCGGCACGTGATGATTGACGAATTTCAGGATACTTCCCGTTTGCAATGGAATAATTTCAAGGCTTTACTGTCTGATATTCTTGCCAATAACTATTTCAGTATGATTGTCGGGGACGTCAAGCAATCCATTTACCGTTGGCGAAACGGCGATTGGCGGATTCTGAATAATGTAGGCAACGAATTATCGGTTCGCCCCGAAGCGCTCGAATACAACTTCCGAAGCGAGAAACGAATCGTCGAATTTAACAATGCTTTTTTCTCCAAAGCCGGAGAAACCTTAGACCAAAAATTTCGGGAAGAATTGAATGAATTGTCCGATTCGCCGTTTGATTCGGTTTACGAAAAAGAAGAAATTTTTCAGAAATCCAATAAAAAAACAGATTCAGGTTATGTAAGCATCGATTTTTTACAGGATCAAGAAGGGGAAAAATATAAAGACGTGGTGTTGAGCCGTTTGCTTGAAAATTTAAAATCCTTACAGGAGGAAAAAATTCCGGCAAACGACATTTGTATTTTGGTGCGGAGCAACAGTCAGATCAAGCTGATTGCGGAATATCTTTCATCCCTGAAACCGGATTTTCCCGAATTAGCCGCCGAAAATTACCTGAATATTGTATCCAATGAAGCTTTTCAGTTGGATAACTCTTTGTCTGTCAAGATTATCATGGAAGCGTTAAAAACCGTTGCTTATCCTGATAATCCGGTGTTTCAAGCGCAGTTGGAGTATTTTCTACCTGCCGCGCCAAACCCCACCGTCAACACCTCGCCCCTTCTCGAACTCATTTCTTATTTTTACCGTCTCTATGACCTCCAAAAAATCAAAGGCCAATCCGCTTATCTCTTTTTCTTTTTTGACGCCATCAATCAATACCTGAAAAATAATCCGGCGGATATTCATTCGTTTATTTCTTTTTGGGACAAAGAATTATCAAAAAAAACCATCCCTACCGGAGACGGTATCGACGGCATTCGCGCCATGACTATTCACAAATCGAAAGGTTTGCAATTCCATACGGTTTTGCTTCCGTATTGTACCTGGGAATTGAATCCGAAAAAAAATCCCATCGTTTGGTGCAGCCCCAAGGAGGGCTATTATGACCTCGAACTTTTGCCGGTCAATTATTCCGAAAAGATGGAAGGAACTATTTTTTCCGCTGAATATCAATATGAAACTTCGCTTTCGTGGTTGGATAATCTGAACTTGCTTTATGTCGCTTTCACGCGGGCGGAGCACAACCTGATTATTTTCGGGAAATATAAAAAAGTCCTTTCGGGACTGGAACATATCAAAAACGTTTCGGATTTGTTGCAATGGACGGTGCAAGATTTGAATGGAAATTGGAATAGCGAAACTTTGCATTTCGATTGTGGAAATTTGGATAGAAATGCAAATTCAAAAACGGAAAAAACGGATAATATCCTGAAACAGACACCGCCTTTGCAATATGTCGATTTTGTTTCCGAAGCATTTCCGGAAGGAAAATCTATTTTCAAACAGTCGAACAAGTCCCGTGACTTTGTCGATCCCGATATTTCTCCCAGAAGAAAATACATCGAATACGGCAATATCATGCACGCGCTTTTTGCCGCGATTCATACAATGGACGACATCGAAAAATCCGTTGACAAACTGATTTCGGAAGGGATTATTCTTCCGGAAGAAAAAGAAAATTATATTGGTAAAATCAAAGACGGAATCAAAAAATCAGGTGTAGAGGATTGGTTTTCAGATAAATATAAAGTCTATTCCGAATTTTCCATTTTAGTGGAAGACAACGGGGAAATAACAACCAAACGCCCCGACCGGATTCTTCTATCGGAAAACGAGACCATCATCATCGACTACAAATTCGGGGAACCTCATGCGGCTCATAAAAAACAGATGCAGCAATATATCGAGCTTTTGCAGGGAATGAACTACCCGCAGGTAAAAGCTTATCTTTGGTATGTGGAAGCAAACGACAAACAAGCGCAATATTCTCCACCTAAATAATCGACTTTCCCAAACACAACAAACTCAGTATCTGTTGTTTTCAATAACAGGTGAATGTATTCTCTCAAATCTTCAAGCTCGGTTTTTTCGCCGACAAAACAAACCGTTTCACCCTGAATTTTGTGCCGGATTGCCATTTCTCCGAGCATGATATTCGGCAAAGTGTAAACAAAAACCGCAGGACTGGGAAAGTAGTTTGCCGGATCGTTAATCGACTGTTGGTGCTTGATATCAGTATCTAACGAAGAAGTGGTGTTGCCTAATACCAAAGCTGATTTTTTCTTGTCAAGATTCTCAAAATCAGGTATATCCTTCACTAAATATTCAAAAGTGATAAAAGCTAATTTGCACAAATCATCCATTTTGTAAAACTTCGGGTAGTTCAAATCCAAGTTTCTATACGCCGATTTGATAAATTCCTGAAAAGTCGCATCGGCAGAGGCTTCAAAAATAATTTGACCATTCTTTTTGATTTGCTTATCCTGTACAGTATAAACGATATTTGAAAAAACCGGCGAAACATTGTTTATTTTTTTCCGAGGTTTGAGCCGGTCGGTCACTACGACTGCACTATTGAATCCTCCGAAGCCGGAAGCAGTCTTAATAAATGTATGTAATTCAGCCTTTTGATGTTCCGAAACGACATTCAAAGGCTCCGGCGTTCCAAGAGTCTCAAAACCCAAAGTAGCATACAAGGTTTGGTTTCTAAGCGATTCGATGCTCACAATGGTTTCAATCACACCGGAAGCGCCCAGAGTATGCCCGAAATAGCCTTTCAAACTGTTGACGGGAATCGTTGAAAAACCCGATAATTGCAAAGCTTTAGATTCCATTTCATCATTGTAAACCGTTGCTGTACCGTGCAAATTGATGAAATCAATTTCTTCACGGGCGACCCCCGAATATTTCAAGGCGTTTTCAATGGCGAGACTCAATCCGTCGCCGGTGCGGGAAGGGCCTGAAATATGATTCGCATCGTTAGAGGTAGCTCCACCAAGCATCCGGATTTCTTTTTTGTCTGCAATCCGTAAAGAATTGTTTGTCAGCAAAATACTTCCAACGGCTTCACCGATGGAAAGTCCGTCGCGGTCTTTGTCATAAGGTTTGCAGGGCTTGGGACTAATGGATTTGAACGACTGAAAACCGGAAACGGTAAATGCCGTCACAAAATCAAGACCAAGTACCACGCAATTTTCGTAACGATTGGTTTCCAAAAGACGAGTTGCCGTCGTTAAAGCCGTAACTCCTGATACGCAAGCGTTTGAAACCACCATCGGACGGTTTTTCATCCGGAAATAAGCGGCAATTCGACTTGCCGTGTAGTCGAGGAAAGTATTTTCTTCCAGTGGAAATTGACCGCTCAATCCGGCAATATTTCCTTTGGTTGTGGAAAGAATCAGCAAGTTTTCTTCACCGGATAAGTCAAGCGCTGTTTTTTCCAAAGTCAGGAGAATGGATAAAATACCGGCGGCTTCCGCTAAGTTATAGTCTGTTAACCGGTATTCCGTAATCAGCTGCTGCCATTTTTCGGGGTTGATTTCAGCAACAAGGAAAGGTTCGGGATAAATTCCGGGGTTGTTTACGAGGGCGATTCCGGTTTTACGTTCCTTGATGGAACGGACATTTTCGGCAGTTGTAAAACCCAGTGCGCTAATAATATTGTCTGAAACGACAAAAACATCTTTGGCTATATTATGTTCCATTTCTTTTTCCACTCTGTATAAAATTCCGGATTCTGCAAAACCAATTGGTCTTTTCCGTCCAGAAACACCTGAATTGTGTAAGCTGTGATAACTATCTCACCCTCTTCGTTGTAAACGATATAATCAAAATAAATCTTAGCAGCTTCCGTGTGCACGTAGCGAGTTTCAACCAAAATCGTGTCTCCGATGCCGACCGCTTTCTTGTATTCGATTTTCAAATCGACAACCGGCGCTTTGTATCCTGCGTGATAAATATCCATGTAGCCGATACCAAAACGATTACCGAAATCTTCACGACCGTCTTCAAGGTATTTTACGTAGCTTCCATGCCAGGCAATGTTCATTATGTCCACTTCGCTGAAACGGACTTTACAGGTGGTTCGATGGATTAACGATGGTGTTTTTGTTTTTCTTTTCATCTGTCATTTTACGCCGCAAATATAGTGTTTTTTTAGATGAAATTGATATTTTCCGGCTAAATCTTTTTTATCCTGTTTTACTACCGTTGCAACAAATTCACGGATAGTTGTAAAAAAAATCATTTTTTTTGTCAAAAATAAAAAAAATATGTAAATTTGCACCGTAACAATTTTTAACAATAAAATGAATTATACGAATAGTGCTATATATAATGTATAATTGTAATTTAATACTAAAAATAATTGTATGAAAGAAAGCAAATGCATGAAAGAAAAGGGAGAAGATAATTCTCCAAAATGTAATTTGTTGAGAAATGTATGTAAAATGAAGCAAACGATTGCGTTTATTTTCATTTTTATAGGCTGTTTATCGTTTGGGAAAGCCTATTCTCAAGAAATTAAGGGCAGGGTAGTCGATGATCAGGGAGAGCCTCTGATTGGCGCATCGATAAGGGTAGTAGATGGAAAAGAGAAAATTGGAAAATTGTCTCTTGGAACCATTACCAATACCAATGGTGAATATGTGTTACAAATACCCAATGTCAACTTTTCATTGGAATTCACCTATCTTGGTTACATAGCGCAAGTGATTCCGCTTAGCAATACGAATGCTTTGGCTCAGGTAGTATTAAAGGAAAACACTACGGAATTATCGGAAGTGGTCATAACCGGTATGACGAAAATTGACAAACGTTTATTTACCGGAGCTTCTGATCGATTGATTGCAGATGATGTGAGAATAAGCGGTATTTCGGAAATAGGCCGTTCTTTAGAAGGCCGTGCAGCGGGTGTTTCCGTACAGAATATATCCGGTGTATTCGGTTCCGGGCCGAGAATCACGGTGCGTGGAGCCACCTCTATCAAGGGGGATTCTAAACCTTTGTGGGTAGTTGATGGCATCATAATTTCGGATGTGGCTGAAGTTAGCAGTGTTGATTTAGCATCCGGTGATGCGGAAACTTTGATCAGTTCTGTTATTGCAGGTTTAAACGCATCCGATATTGAATCTTTTACGGTATTAAAAGATGGCTCTGCAACCTCCATTTATGGGGCGCAAGCTATGGCCGGCGTGTTTGTGGTAACCACTAAAAAAGGAAAATCCGGACAAAGTTCAATTTCTTACTCTACCGAACTGACCTCGCGTGCTATTCCTACTTATAAGGAATATAATATCATGAATTCACAGGATCAAATGGATATTTACCGCGAATTGGAGCAGAAGGGCTGGTTGAATTATACGAACAGGTATCGTGCAATGAGTGCAGGTATCTATGGTAAAATGTACCAAATGATGAATACCTACGATCCTGAATCCGGAAGATTTCTGTTGGACAATACGGACATTGCTAAAAATGCTTATTTGCGTGAAGCCGAAATGCGAAATACAGACTGGTTTGATGAACTGTTTTCTACGGCTATTGACCAAGTACATTCACTTAGTATTTCGGGTGGCAACGATAAAACGAACTATTACGGCTCTTTAAGCGCAAAATTGGATCCGGGATGGGCTATGCAAAGTAAAGTGAGACGTTATACGGCGAATATGAACTTGATGCATAACATTTATAAAAACTTATCCTTGAATATAATAACAAGAGGATTCAGTGTTTATCAGACTGCGCCCGGCACTTCGACCCAGGAAGTCAATTCCGTGTTTAGTGAAGTGAGCCGCCAATATGAGTTAAATCCGTTTACTTATGCTTTGAGGACTTCCAGGGCGATGGATCCCGACGAATATTATACGCGCGATTATGCCCCTTTCAATCTCAAAAACGAATTGCAGAAAAATTATATGGAGAGAAACGAATTGAATTTGCTTCTGCAAACGGAGTTAAAATGGACGCCTGTTCGCGGTCTCGACTTGAAAGCGGTAGGATCTGTCACTTCCGATCAACAGTCAATGGAACATCATATTAAAGACGATTCAAATCAGGCGGAATCTTTTCGTGCGATGTACGATCAATTTGTAATGAATAACAATACCAAACTCTATACCGATCCGGATGCAAACGGATATGTTGATCCTATCAGTTTATTACCGGTAGGCGGTATTTACGACCGGAATGATTACCGGTTGATGAAATATTATTTTAGAGGTTCATTTGATTACAATGAACAATTCGGTTCCGATCATCTGATAAGTTTGTATGGCGGTTTGGATATTAATGAGGAAAATCGCGATCAAACCTGGTTCAGAGGCTGGGGACGCCAATATTCGATGGGTGATGAGCCGTTCTTTGTTTATGAAAATTTTAAAAGATGGCAGCAAGAAAACACCAAATACTACGAAATCAAGACTACTCACAAGCGCGATGTAGCTTTTTTCGCCACCGGTTCTTACTCCTATTTAGGAAAATATATTGTGAATGGTACCTGGCGATACGAAGGTTCCAATCGTATGGGAAAAGCTCGTTCAGCTCGCTGGATGCCGACTTGGAATGCCGCTTTTGCATGGAACATGCACGAAGAATCGTTCTTGAAACAATTCCGGCCGACTTTGAGCAATGCTAAAATTCGTTTGAATTATAGTTTGACTGCAACCCCTCCTCCGACCTACCTCACCAATTCTCGACTGGTAATCGGCAGCAATACTCCCTGGCGTTATCATACCAGTATGCAAGAATCCGCTCTCTATATCAGGAATCTGGAAAATAGCGAACTTACCTACGAAAAGAAACATGAGTTCAATGTAGGCTTGGATGTTGGCCTTTTTAGCAACCGCATTAATTTGGTAACGGATTATTGGAATCGCCAGATGTTTGATCTGATCGGAAATATTACAGTAATGGGCATTGGCGGAGAAGTAGATAAAGAAGGTAATGTGGCCGAAATGAAATCGAGCGGACTTGAATTTACGCTTACGACCAAAAACATTATTAGCAAGGATTTTTCGTGGACTACCAACGCTACTTTTTCCAGACTCAGAACAGAAATCAACAAATTAGACAATAATGCCCGGATTCTTGATTTTATTACGGGAGAAGGATATTCTGCGGAAGGATATGACCGCAGGGCATTGTTTTCAATTCCATTTGTAGGTTTAACCGAGAATGGATTTCCAACTTTTGTTACCAACGATGCCGGCGCTACCGGAATGTATGTCTATTTTCAGGATAGAAGCAATACCCATTTCCTGAAATACGAAGGGCCATCCGAGCCGACTTTGACGGGTGGTTTGGGAAATATTTTCAGATACAGAAATTTCAGACTGAATGTTTTCCTTACCTATTCTTTTGGAAATGTGATTCGTTTGCCACAGGTATTCTCAAGCAGTTATAACGATTTAAGTTCCATGCCGAAAGAATTTATCAATCGCTGGATTATGCCCGGAGATGAAAATTACACGAATATTCCGGCCATTGTTACAGCTCGTCAAAACGGAAAAATCAATAATCTGAGGTATGCTTATAACGCTTATAATTACTCGGACATTCGTGTTGCGAAAGGTGATTATATACGGTTGAAAGAACTGTCCTTGACCTATGATTTCTCCCCAAAAATGATTGCACCCATCGGATTAAAAAATCTTTCAATAAAACTTCAAGGGACAAATCCGATCCTTCTATATGCCGACTCCAAGTTGAACGGCGCCGATCCTGAATTTATTCAAGCGGGTGGCGTGTCTCATCCTGTGCCGAGGCAATACACTTTTACTTTACAGTTAGGACTATAAAAATGATTAAAAATATGAAACAAAAATATTTTATATTAGCCGTATTTTCAATAACGCTGGCTTTGTTCCAGACATCCTGCGACGATTACCTGGATGAAGTGCCTGATAATCGGTCGGAATTGGATACGCCGGCAAAAATAGCTTCTTTCCTGACAAGTGGCTATCCATCCCATTTATTTCAGGTTATGACCGAATATGCATCCGATAATGTAGATCACAGAACACTTCCCGCCAACTTAAGTGTTCCGTTTAAGAATATAGAGGATATGTATCTTTGGGGCCCCAGTATTGATGCTACAGGAAATGACTCGCCTAAATCTGTATGGGAAAGTTTTTACGGCGCAATAGCGGTGGCGAATCAAGCGCTTAAATCCATTGAGGATTTAGGTAATGGAGAGTCGCTTAATCCGCAAAAGGGAGAAGCCTTGATGATTCGCGCTTATTGTCACTTTACGCTGGTGAATATCTTTAGCTTACAATATAATTCGAAGACGGCTGATACCGATATGGGTATTCCTTTTTTGGATAAACCGGAAACATTGTTAAATCCGCATTACGAAAGAGGAAGCGTTGCAGAAGTTTACGAAAAAATCGAAAAGGATATAGAAAGGGGATTACCTTTGATAGACGATAACGCATACGCCTCGGCTACGAAATACCATTTCAACCGACGTGCATCCTATGCACTGGCTGCCCGCTTCTACCTGTATTACGGAAAATACGACCTGGCGATTAAATATGCCAATGAAGCGTTAGCTCCTAACGAAGATAAGATCTTGCGCGATATGACCGTATTCCCGACACTTGTAAATGATGTACAGATTTATTGCCGGGAATGGGTTAATCCGATAAATAATTGTAATTTCCTTATATTTTCCGCCTATTCTACGGCGGGTACGGTTTTCAACAATTATGCTACCGGAAAATTATATCAACATACGCGCTTATTAGCTGAAACGGAAACGGTTAGAAGTAAAGGACCTTGGAACCAGAACGTTTTCGCGACTAATGATTGGTATCATAAATCTTCTTTATACACAAGTAGCGGTTATATCGTCTATCCTAAAATACCCTACATTTTCCAATACACGGATCAAATTGCAGGGACGGGATATGCCCGCACCATCTATCCGGCTTTTACTGCCGACGAGATTCTACTTGTCCGGGCAGAAGCAAGCATTATAAAAGAAGATTATGAAAATGCCACTAAAGATTTGGATAAATGGATGAATCGTCATTTTACGACAAAGGTGAATTTGACGCGGGAATTAATCAATAGTTATTACGGTAATTTAGCTTATTACAAGCCGGAAGCTCCTACTCCCAAGAAAGCGTTAAATCCGCTGAATTTTACAATCAGTTCCCCTGAACAGGAAAACTACTTGCAATGCTTGCTGCATTTTCGCCGTATCGAGACAGTTTTCGAGGGTTTGCGCTGGTTCGACGTCAAACGTTTCGGAATTGAAATCTATCGCCGTGATGTATCGAATAATTCTAATGGCGATACTTTCGAAGCGACTACCGATAAATTAACCTTGGACGATCCGCGCCGGGCTATCCAACTTCCCGAAGATGTAATCAGCGCCGGCTTACCGGCTAATCCAAGAAATAAATAGTATGAACCCTAAAAAAAAATAGATATGAAAAATATAGGAAAATATATTGTATTACTGTTTTTGTTCATGACTTTCTGGTCATGCAAAGAGGAAGAATTGGGACCGAGCGTTATTTCGGACGATTCGTCTGTGGCTACAGCTTTTGATATTTGGCTGAATGATAATTATGTAAAGCCATACAACATCAAAGTATATTATAAACTGAAAGATATTCAGACGAACAGGGATTATAATGTTATTCCGGCGGACCCTGCCAAAAGTTGGGCTTTAGCGAAGGTCGTAAAATTTCTTTGGGCAGGAACAGTTGATGAATATTCCGGAAGCGACTTTCTGAAAATGTATTCATTCCGGGAGTTTCAGATGGAAGGTACATACGAATATAATGCAAACACAATAATTCTTGCTACCGCATCCGGTGGTATAAAAATTGTTTTCTGTGGAGTTAATAATTTGCGGTTAAACGATTTAACGAACGCTGATTATATGGTGCAAACCTATATCAAAACCATGTATCATGAATATACGCATATTTTGAACCAGAAGAAAGTTGTTGATGCTACGTATGGTAATATCAGCGGATCGGATTATCTCGGAGACGACTGGACAACACGCAATACGGCTACCGCTAATTCGTTGGGATTTGTATCTCCGTATGCGGGACATTCTCCCGGGGAAGATTTTGCAGAGCTTACCAGTATCTATATTACTTTTGGTCAGAATAACTGGGATAACATATTAAAAAACGCAGGAACAGCAGGGGCTGCCAAACTCTCGGAGAAATTAGATATCGCAACAACTTATTTTAAAAATTCGTGGGATATTGACATTAATGAATTTCGCAAGCTATTTGAGCAACGAAAAGCGGATTTAATAAACTTGGATGTTAACATTTAAAATAGCAATGATATGAAACTGATAAAATATTTATTTTTATTTATTCCGATTATAGTAATTACCGCTTGTGTAAAGGATGAGGAAACGCTTTTTAATGATCCTCCGGCGATAAGGATGCAAAAAACGATTGATGAGTACAAGACGCTGTTAACGGGATCTGCCAATGGATGGATTATGGATTATTATCCGGAAGTCAGTTATGCAGCAGGCGGCTTTTCCATGTACTACAAATTTTCTGCCGACGGAAATGTGGATATTGCATGTGAAATAGCTACCAATGTGCCTGCACGGCAAACAGTTGCCTCGACCTGGGATATCATTCCTTATCAAGGCCCTGTAATTACTTTCGATACTTATAATCCGGTTTTACATTATTTCAGCGAAGTTTCCAGTACTTCCGACAGAGATGGACGCGGCGGCGATTACGAATTTGTAGTAATGAAAGCAACGCAAGATACAATCTATCTCAAAGGATTAAAAAATGAAAACAAAATTGTAATGTGGAAAGCCGGTAGTGATCCGATGGATTACCTGAAGCAAGTGAGCAATACTTATAATAAAGCAAATGCGTATAAGAATTTCAATTTCGAGTTGGGTGGAAACATAATAGGCAAAGTCGTGATGTCCAGTGCGATTACCAACGATTTGCTAAATCGTAAATTCACGGCAAGCTATACGAAAAACGATAAGGACACTACTGAGACCATAGCTTTTATATACACCGTAGAGGGTATTCGGTTAAATACCGATCTTGTTGTAAATGGAGTAAGCATGCGTCATTTTGCCTATGATGATACGGAACGTATATTTACTTGTTCCGATCCCGGCATTAAAGCCCGGTTTATCTGTACCGACAAGCAAGTGTTGAAATATGAAGATTTCCTGGGCGACTATGTGATGTACTATGCCGTATCGAATACGGCAACATCTTCTACAAGAACATTGGATGTTTCTTTAGTAGCCGAAAAAGAAAATATCAGCTATTGTTTGGAAGGCCTGTTAGCAACCGGTTCTCCCGGAAAGATTCTTCTTCAATATTCGGGAGGAAATCTTCAACTCTTGGGACAAATCATGTACACTGCTCCGGAAACGGGATATAATTTTTGGTTGTTGCCGTATTCATTTCCGGTAGCCGGTTCTAATTATATCACTCAGAGTACAACGGTTGGTATGACAAGTATAGATGTTGACTCTTCGGACGGAAAAGTTAAATTCAGGATGGTCAATAATGGAGCATGGGGTACAACTTATTCCGTTGCAGGCTTTTTACTTAGAAATTATAATGGAAGTACGAGTTTAGGTAATGTCAATGGTAAAGACGGCCAACCTTTTTACTTCTTTCCTATATTTGAAATGAAGTAATTGAATCCTGCGGTTATAAACATTATAATCAAAAAAAATCCCGTTGTAAGGGTGTACGACAAATTTCCTAATTAGTGTTTAACGATCATCGTCAGATGTCTCGACTCCGCACCTTCGGTGCTCCGCTCGACATGACGATACCCTTTGGGAGAAAACAAGAGGGGGAAAGATTAGGGCGGCTTCGCCGCCCTAATCTTTCCCCCTCTCCCTCAATAATATACATCGGCGTCATGTCGAGCGAAGCACCGAAGGTGCGAAGTCGAGACATCTGATGATAATTTATACTATTGTTATGTTTATTATGATTTGTCACATAGCTGCCGCAAACACCCCGATTTTATTGTCAAACATGGATAAAAACCAGCCAAACCCGTTTTTTCGCCCATTCTACAAAATATTTACTCTGAAAAAATCTAATAATTGTGTATTTTTTCATATAATCAAGCATTGAAACCTTACAAATTTGAGAAATTTAATAAAATACTCATTTTTTGTTTAAATAATTATCTATTTCGCATTTTTATTTAAAAATAATACTTACATTTGCAGCGATTTTGACAAACAATTTGAAATGCACGATTATGAGTCCGGAAAATTACAGCATGGAATTTATAATAAACTTCGACGAATCTTTTAACAATTTTTTGGTTAAAAAATTTGGTGATGTGAAAAAAATCATTAAACACACACACACACACACACACACACACACACACACACACACCACCGCAACCCACCCGCCCTCTTGTTAAATGGGCACAAGGTACAAAAAATTTCGTAATAGTTTTACTAAGTTTCTTCTTTTTTTTCTCTGTTAAC
>BNTV01000026.1 GCA_025996865.1 Bacteroidia bacterium | reverse complement strand
ATGATTGATGTCTGCCCGGGTATAGGTGCTGTAATATTTGGATTGTAAGTCGTAGCATCCTTCTCCGGTCATGAGAAAGTCGGGATTCTGTTTTTTTGTCATTTCCATAAGGTCATGTCCCAACAGATCTGCACCCTGATACAAGAATCCGGGTATTTTATGCCCGTGATCCGGATCAAAGCATAACATGTGACCTGCATGGTGCTGGTTTTCATCATATACCATTCCCGGCGCTCCGAGATCCAAGCATTTCTGAAATTCTTCACGGATTGCTTCTCTACATTCTTCACCTACGAGGCACAATACGGCAAAACGGTGCGTATTGATTCCGTACAACTGCGTATAGGTATTGTAGTTGTATCCCGGATGCAGGCAGGGATCTCCGAACAAATCTTTTGCAACATAATTTTTATACTCTTCTTTATAAAGGTCATTTGTCATGTCAATCCAAGTAAATTTGGTGAATAACAGAATCTTTACTCCCATTTTCGAACATTCGGCAATGGCATTTTTCAAATCTTCCTTTGTGCCTAACCGAGGATCCGTATCGTGGGAAGGAATATTTCTATCTTGTCCTCCGATATTCCATCCTGTTAGCTGGATGGCGTCCACGCCATATTTTTTACACTCTTTCGCATATTCCACCAGATCTTTGTATTTGAAGTTCAGAATATCTTCGGAAGAATTTATTTGCAGTTGCTGCCAGGCATTGACGTTCTTTACCCAATCGGGACGATGTGGCGCTACATACCAAGTTTTTCTCCATTCTTTGTAAATATCCACTCCTGCGTGCCAAGATCCGATATATGGCTTCATAACTACGGATACAAGCGTCCGGTTTGTTTTTTCCGGAAGATAAATGGAACGGCCGGCTTTCAGTTGTAACCTCATGTGATTCCGTTCTCCGTTTCCGGTTTTTGATAATGCGCCTCCGCAATAAGCGCCATAAGTATCTTCAGGTATTATTTCGTAAACACAACGGATGTATTCGTCTAAGTTAACATCTTTGCTACTTATGTATAATCCTTGTTTTTCGTTGTGTATCAGCGAAAAAGCCGCTTCCGGAAGGTTACTCCAACCTGTGTATGACCCTCCGACTTGGGGATAAAGCTCTC
Source organism: Bacteroidia bacterium (assembly GCA_025996865.1). Lineage (GTDB taxonomy): Bacteria > Bacteroidota > Bacteroidia > Bacteroidales > Azobacteroidaceae > Azobacteroides. The sequence continues at coordinate 42,398 of BNTV01000026.1, read as the reverse complement.
GTTTATCAAGTTTAGTATAGTTCATGTGTTGAAAGAACAGACGGTCATTTTTTTCAGGGACGGATATTTCTTCGATAAGCGGCCAACTCAATTGTTCGAGCATATATTCGGAACGATTGTCTATTTCTCCGCTGTACACCAGTCCTTCCTTAGTCAATACGACTGTTCCGGTAAAACGGATGTCCAGATTCCGGTTAATTTTATCCGATTTTATGGAATTCCAAGTAAAAATGATGCTGTTTGGCGTTGTTTTGACTTCCGGACGAGCCTGAGTGCGTCCGTCTATCAATTCGTTTCCTTTGTCTTTCAGGTTGAAGAACATCTCAAACGAGCGTCCGGACTTCCCTTCCGGAATGATTTTCCAATTTGTTTTTTTGTTTTCGAATCCGGTCAACGCCCCGTTCTCTAAATTGAAGATCGCAAGCATATCCTCATTTTCAAGCTTGTGTTGTTGTGCATAAATACAATTAAAAACCGAAAACAACACACAACCAATGATTAAAATATATCGTTTCATACGTACATAATTTGTTTTTTATTTTTCAATTACAACAACGGCAGACTGAGGCTTTAAGGTGATATTTCCGTCGCAGGGGACAGCTTCCGGGCTTTCCGGAGAAGCCAGAATCAACGTGGTTTTCGGATTCATAAACGATACTTTGACGGAAGATGATTCCGATTCGTGTTGGTTTGTAATAACCACCGCTTTTTTACCGTCTTTTTTTCTCGTGTACACAGTATATGCGATATTATCGCCGTTTACGGAAGCCTCCGAAGTATCATTGAATTCCCCTTCCCAGATGAAATCCCGGTATTTGTTTCTGAGCGTTTCGATTTGTCTTCCGTATTCCACGATTTGCGGATAGATTTTCAATTGGTTGCCGTAGAAGTTCAGGTCGTAACAGATGTTATACCTGTTCCTCAGGCACAGATTCATATCTCTCCGGGCGTTTCTGACGTCTATGGAAGAAATAATCGGCGTTTGAGGATTTATATACCTGTGCAAGGGAGATCCGCTTATGGAAGGCTGAATATAGTAGCCATCATAGCATGTGGTTTGCAGGTCATAAAAACCGTAACCTAAGGATACGAAATTTTTATTGTCTCGTTTAACTTGAGCAGTATATTCTTTGTCCATTTTGATTGTTCCTTTATCTATCCATTCGGGAACTTTATGCCCGTGATCCGGATTGAAACAGAAATAGGTTTTATTCCGGTGGTTGTTATCGTCAATAATACTTCCGTCAGCCCAAAGGACGGATGGGTTTCCGGCATACTCATTTAATGCTATCTGTTGCACGTCTTTTGACAGAGGGCAAATCAGCCCCCTGTCATAAGTAATATTGAAAGGATCGGTCATCACGTAGTTTTTCAGTTCGTCCCTATACCGGCCGGAACGAAAATCTACGGAAGAAAAGTTCATCCCTAATACAACATGTACTCCCATCTTTTGACATTCCCGGATAGCGGCTTGCAGATTTTCAATCGTGCCGGTATGGTTCCCGTTCCCGTTTCTCTTCCATCCATTTACACCCAATACTGATACTCCCTGCTCTTTCGCCTCTTTGGCATAATTGATCAAATCCTGTCCGCTGGAAATATTAATTCTTTGCCAGGTTAAGGGCTGCTTGATCCAACCGGCGGATTCCGTTGTTTTCGCCCGATTTTTTTTCCGGTTTTTATACAAATCGACTCCTTTATGCCAACTGCCTTCGTAAGGAATGATGGTCACAGGGCTTAATGCGGAGGCGCTTTTGTTATGGGCATAAATGATGTGATTGGCTTTGAACTGAATCCTTACATCTTGTCCGTCCATTACATCCTCCACCGGATTCCTGTTATTGATTTCATATCCGGGGATTAACTCGAAAGTTCCGATGATCATTTCTTCCGGAACCGCTTGCTCGCTGCAAACATATAGCCCTTGGTCATCATTGCGGATCATTAGAAACGATTCTTCAGGGAGAAGGCAGGAGGTAGTCGGATATTCTACTCCCCAATAACCGTATTCGCTGAAAAAGGCGGGGAAAAGATTGCGCATGGTATTCCGGCTTTGGAATACCATGTTTTTTGTTTTATCCGGAATACTGATTTCCCCCAAATAAGGCCACGCCATGTATTCGATTGTATAGCCCGAATTATTGATCACGTTGCCACCGTATTTCAATCCGTTTTTATCCAAAGCGATTGTTCCCCGGAATTCGATATTGAAAGTTTCATCCGTTATTTTGGATTTCAATGATTTCCAAACAAAAACAATACTGTCTTTGTATAATTTGATTTCCGGAGTTACCTGATCGCTTCCTCTTACACTGTGAAATCTTCTTTCTGCCAATGGGATCAACATTTCGAACGATTGTCCTAAATTTTCCCTGTAAATAATCTTCCAGGTGGTCTTTTTATTTTTTAACCCGATTAATGCACCGTTGGAAGGATCAAATACTGCGATCAGATTTTCATTTTCCAATTTGAGTTGTTTTTGTGAAAATAACGGTAAAACCGGTATGATACACAAAACAAACAGGATAAATTTTTTTCTCATGGTTGGATTTTTTACAATGTTAGATCTTGAGTCTTACCGATGGAGCGTAATTGTATTTTGCATTGGCTACATCAATAATTCCTCCAACCCGGAAGTAATATTCCTGTCCCGACTTGAACCCGGCAGCGGATAATCTCAGGGTATAAGTTGTCGGAATATCTTTTGACGCCGCATTGATATCCTGTGTCTTTCTTTGAAGGGCAAATTGGTTTCCGGCAATGCGATCGATATGCCCGAACAATCCGATTTGTTTCACATTGTTTGTAACTGTCGGGGTAATTGTAAATGTAGCAACAATCTCATCTCCCGATTTAACAACAGAAACATTTGATACCCGGATATAAGGCTGTACCGTAAAATCGAGGGTATTCGCTCCTTTTTTGATTTCGTATGCCTTCAATGTATCGGGTTTTACAAAGTTACTTTCGTTGAAATAAATATCGTAATGGGCGGCAAAAAGCACATTGTTCTGATATTCACCATTCAATTTGAAAATCATTTGCTGTTCTTCCGGATTTTCAAATCCGAGTTCCTTGTAAATAATTTTTGAGCCTCCGTCAATATCCTGTTCAATAAGAGAACCGTCTTTGTTATCTTTTACGGCGCCCTTTATACTCGCGTCAGGTCCATCATAATTATCCAGGTCACATGCTGTAAATGGTATTGCCAGAATGATTACCGTTGTATATAATTTATATAAATTTTTCATATTTTTGTATTGAATTTAATAATTTGGATTCTGAACTAATGAATTGCCTCCGATACCCGGAATGGGACGATAATATATTTTAGGTTCGAAGTTCTTTGCATTGTTTCCCGGTTCAATATTAGCACGTACAAAGATGTATTTCAATGATCCGGTTGTAAAATCGGCCATTGGAACCAATCCTTGGCGGTGGTAAGTATTATTGAAAAAAGTATGATATTCGCGACGGCGGGTATATTCCCATGTCTGGTTGTATTCCAACCCAAATTCGGCTTTACGTTCGTATTGGACGTCTTCCGTGGTTAAAGGAACGATGTCCAGAAATCCGGCACGTTTACGAATCATGTTCAGCGCTTCCTGTGCGGTAATGATACCCGGTGCATTTGACAATCCGCTTTCGGCTACAGCTTCGGCGTAGTTCAGCAATATATCGGCATAACGCAGTTCGGTAAAAGGTGTTACTACCTGATCCCATACTTGGTCGTTTGTTCCGGTCAAGTATTTTTTCAATAAAAATCCTGTCCGGGTTCCATTGGCACGGTTACTAACCCATCCGGAAAATTCTCCCTCACTTGAATTACCTTTTCCATAATAATCAACACCATTAAATGTATATTTATCATTGGCTTGCCAAATAGCGCTGCCATCCTGCTTTAGGATACCGCCCTGGATTATGATATTTTTTCCTCCCCAGGAAGTGTTCGGAAGAATGACAGAGGCGTATAAACGGGGATCACGATTGGCAAAAATATCGGTCATGTTATCATATCTTATATAATTATGATTGTTATTAAAAGAATATCCTACCGTATAATCTTCATCACCGTCAGTTGTAGTTTCCAATTTCACATTGTAGTTTCCTGTCCGGCTTACAGGATCTATCTTTGCATAGGATTCCACCATTTCCAGCGTTGGGCAGCACCGTCCGCCGTATTCAACCGCTAACTGGTTCGGTTCATGCCATTTGCCCATATTGTGGGCAACACCCGGATATGCATAATGTCTCAGAAATATTACTTCCGAAATACCTGCTCCGGCGTTAAGAACTTTCCCGTAGTTAGTTGCAGCCTCTGTTAATGAAGCGGGAGATCCTCCATACAAGCTGAATTTACCGCTTTTTATTACTTCGGCGCAAGCATTGATACATTCCTGATAGAAAAATTGAATATCACTCGCTGTAAATCCGCCGACCAATCCTTGTGTTACTGCGGGGCCTGTAAGCGCTGCTCCGTTCCTGTTCCAGAATTTACCTGTGGAAGCGGCATGCAGGGCTGCTCTGGATTTCAGCGTATAAGCAGTCCATTTATTGGCTCGTTCCTGTGTAGTCGTATTCGGCAATAAGGCAATGGCGCTGTCGCACTGTGACAGAATGAATTTCCATGTATCCACTTCTTTACTGCGAGGAACTTTGACGGCATCGTAATCACCGGAAAACTGTTGTACTTCGGTAATGATGGGTACACCTCCATATCTTTTGACCAATGCAAAGTAGTTGTATGCCATAAAGAAGAAATATTCGCCTTTCAGGGTGGTTAATGTAGCCGTATTAGACGGTTTCATAAGCGGGATATTATCTTTCATCTCATTGTATTTGCGAATATTTTTATAGATGTCTTCCCAGTTATTGAAACGTTCGGCTTGTCCTGCATGATCTCCCCATTCGCTGTGAACGGCTTCGGGTGAAGACATCATGTTGGTTTTACCGCCATCGACACGATTAATACCATAAGCTCCGGTACCATTTTTTGTAAAATCATACCGAAAATCCTCCATGGGCAACATGTAGTAAAGTCCGGCCATGTATGCGTTGATACCTCCGTCGCTTGATAATAGAACATCGGCGGTCAATCTGTCTTTGGGTTCTACATCCAGGAAGTCGCTGCATGCACTGAAACCGGATGTCAGAACGAGTATTGTCAAGATATTATATATGTATTTTCTCATCATTGTAATCAATTAAAAAGTAAGATTTAAACCAAAATTATATGACTTGGAAAGTGGATACTGAAAGCCATTCCCGTCGGTGATTTCAGGGTCAAAACTCTTCAGGTAACTGTCACAAAGTACTACCAGATTGAAAACGTTCACATAGAATCTCATTTTACTGATACCTGTTTTTTTCAAAGATTTGTTCGGTACTGTATATCCTAATTCAACGTTTTTCAAGCGGGCGTAAGTAGCGTCGATTCGTTGTATATCGCTTTCAATTCTATTCGCCCCATTGTCGGAATCCAACCTGCGGGTTGCCGGATATCTTCCCGGTATCCATTCACTGTCAGGATCATATATATCTGCAAGGCGCCACCGGTCGTAGTATATTGCGGGAGAATTTGAATTGTCTAAGGCAAGTACATTGCCCAATATTTCATTGTACTTCACCGAATACATACCGGCTCCCTGCCACAACATATTAAAATCGAACCCCTTCCAACCGGCGAAGGTAGTAATACCGAAGCTCAGTTTCGGCTGCCCATTCCAGAATATCGGCATTCGGTCGTTATCATTAATGACTCCGTCGCCGTTCACATCCAAATGGATATAATCGCCCGGTAATGTCCTTGAATTACCGTAACTGCCGGTTTCCATAATGCCATTACGGATTTCGTCGTAATTCCGGTATTGCCCGACAACTTGATAACCCCATCCGATGTCTGTCCACCGGTTTACTTCTCCATTCTTCCACCGGTCTTTACTACTTCTGAAAGGGGCTCGTTCTTTATAGGTAACCTGGGTTCGGCCGATATTCATGTTTCCTGTTATACCATATACAAATTCGTTTACAGTATTTCTGTGCCCGATTTGTATTTCAAATCCTTCCGTACGTTCACTGTTCAGGTTTTCCTGGGGCAGAGAAGCTCCAAATGTGTTCGGTAATGCCTGCAAACGGGTAGCCGGCATTCCCTCTTTATCTCTGCGGTATAGATCGAAAGAAAAATCCAACTTATCGCCCCAGAGTCCAATATCAATACCCAGGTCTGTTGTCTTGGCGATTGTCCATGTCAGATACGGATTTACCAATGCTCCGCTTGTATAACCGCTTATGAATTTTCCGCCGGCGTCTAACACATATCCGTTGTATCCTGTGTATCCGGGAACGAATTGGAATGCACTTCCGACATCTTGTGCCGTTTTGCCATAAGAGAATCTCGGCTTTATATTCGTTATAAACAAAAGATGGTCTTTAATGAAAGATTCTTCAGCCATACGCCAGCCTGCGGAAATTACAGGGAAAAATCCCCAACGGTTGTCCGGTGCATAACGGTAAGTTCCGTCTTCCCTGAAAGCAAATTCCAACAGGTATTTGTCTTTGAAGTCGTAATTAAAACGTCCTATATACGACAGATAAGTGTACTTGTTTGTATTACCTCCTGTTTGTTGATTAGTGGTTGGCGCCCGGTCGATAATATCAATTGTAAAGAAGTCGCCTTCGTAGAAACGTTTTCCGTTTAAGTAACGGTTATTGTCTTCCCTGGCTTCCATAACAAGTACTGCTCCAATATTATGGGACTTGGCAATTTGTGTGTTGTATATAATATGTCCTTGAATATTTACCCGGGTTGTACTCCAGTCTTCTTCCTGAATACTTGGATCGTAATTGTTGTAGGGCGTATATTTTTCTTCTGCCGAACCTGTCGGAGGAGAATATATATAGTTTATCACCCTTTTTTGTACTCGTGTTCCTATTGTTGTTTTTGCATCGTACGCAGCCTGTAGTTTTACTTTCAAACCTTTAACATAAGGAATGTCATAAGTCAAAGCCAGAGATGATTGGAAAAACCGGTCTCTCCATTCCCTATAACCAAAATTATCACGGAAAGAAAATTGTACCGGATTATCGTTCTGAGGCCTCGGTCTGTTGAAATACGATTGATTGTTGTTTGCGTACACTGTTTCGGATGGAATAAGTCCGTGGACAGCCTTGTTGAGGTAAAAAAATGCATCATCCCATGTTCCGGGCTGTTTACGAATATCGGTGTATCCGGAAAGATTCAATTCTACCGTCAAATTTTTATTGGGATGAACAGTTGTACTGTTTCTGAAAGTATATTTCTCATAACCGATATCTCCGCTTTTCAGTAAACCGTTGTCAGTGGTATAGCCGATACTTGAAAAAGTAGAAATCAAGTCGTTTCCGCTTTCCAATGTTAACGTTTGCTGTTGCTGAAAAGCTTGGTTTTTAAATACTTCGTCATACCAATTGGTATAAGGTAAAGCTTGCGCTTCTTCTAACGCCTCTCTGGAAGAAAAATAAGGTGATCCTCCGGAGTTTACTCCGTCTTCATTGCGGACTTCCCAGTATTGTTTTACATTCATCATTTCGGTATGTTGGGTAGGAGATGACACTCCGACCATTCCATTGTATGAAATACGCAATGGCCCTTTAGATCCGGATTTCGTTTTTACAAGGATAACCCCGTTGCTCGAGTTAATCCCGTAGATTGCCGCTGATGCATCTTTCAATACGGTTACACTTTCTATGTCTTCCGGGTTCAATTTCTGAAATTCGGTACGTTCATTACGGATTACTCCATCAATGACAAACATAGGGGTTCCCATGCCCCGCACATTGATTTCAGTGTTGAAACTGCCCGGTAAGCCATTGTTCTGGCGGATTTGAAGTCCCGGAATTTTACCGGCTAAAGCGACTGCAAGGGAAGGAGACTTGGTTGTAAGGATGTCTCTATTTGAAATACTGGAGACAGCACCTGTCAGGCTTATCTTCTTTTGCCTTCCATAACCTACAACTACGATTTCTTCCAATGATTCCGGATTTTCAACCATTGTAACATCAATTGAAGAACGGTTTCCAATGGGAATTTCCCGTGTCTGATAGCTGATATAGCTGAATACAAGAGTCATATTCGCCTGCTTGTTTAAAGAAAAAAATCCGTTGGCATCGGATGTGGTTCCGATTGAACTCCCTTTGACGGAAATACCGACTCCGATTAAAGGTTCTCCTTTTTCGTCTTTGATATATCCGGTTATTTTTTCTTCGGGTTGTTGATTTTCAACCGTAGTTTCATGAACAGGGAGTTTAGGCAAGTTTTTCTTTGTAACCGATACCTGACGATCGACAATTTTATAGGTAAGATCGGTAACGTCAAATACGTCATCCAAAATCTTGTCCAGTGTTTCATTTTTAGCCTTTACACTTACCTTTTTTTCGATTTCAGACCCGATTTCATCGGAAAAAAAGAATACATACTCGCTCTTTTTCTCAATTTCTTTGAAAATCGCTTTGATATTCTGATTCTCAACACTTAAAGAAAGACGTGTGGTTTGAGAGTATGTGTTGGAAAACACAGTGGTCACACATAAAGTTAACATAAAGACAACTAACTTCATAATTTTTAAGATATAATTGAGATTATTTTTCCATAACCTCTCTTTGAAATGATTTTTTTTCATATTTTTGTGACGATTTTATTAGTTTACAAAAGACTTGTTTTTACTCTTAGAATCTTTTTGCCGGGTGATATGGCTGTATCGTCCGGCATTTTTTATTAATTAATCCTTTTTCTCATAGGCAATTATTGTTAAAATTATTATTAATATAAACTATTTCTTAATTTTAGTGAAAATAATTTGATCTTCACTTTGTTCGTATTGGACGGGAATGGTATTGGATATTATTTTTAAGACATTTTTAAAATCATCAAATAATACTAATTTCCCAGTACAGCGCATGTTCTGTATTTCTGATTCACATTCGATTTTTACATCATAATACCTTGACAGGCGATTTAATATCCGGTTCAGCGGTTCGCTGTGGAATTGCAGCAGCCCGTCTTTCCAACTGATATAATCATATACATTGACCTGTTTCGTTTGAAAAACATCCGAAGACATGGTCAGCATCTGATCCGGTTGCAGTATTGCTGTTTTTTTAGCTTGTGTTTTTACTTTCACACTTCCTTCTACCAAGACAACCGATTGATTTGAATCTTCTCCATACGCAGAAATATTGAAGTGGGTTCCAAGTACTTCCACAGAAAAGAAAGGTGTATTTACAAAAAATGGTTGTTCTTCGTTTCTTGCTACTTCAATATATATTTCGCCGTTAATATTGATTTCTCGTTTCTTTTTGTCAAATTCGGCTGGATATTCGAGGGTAGTCCCCGAATTAATCCAAATCTTACTGCCGTCGGATAAAACCAGGGATGATCTTTTTCCTTTCGGTACAATCAACTTGTTTAGTGTTTGTTTTGCATCAATTTTTATTGAAGTCAATTTGCGATTACCGCAGCTGACCGTCACGTTCCCGTTATCATATTGAATAGTGGCATCATCACTGAAAACCAGGATCTCATTATTTGCCAGAATCAGTTGGATATCCTTATTATGTTTTGTAGTGTCTGTTTTTATTATTGAGGATTGCTCTCCCCTGCTCCGGATATCCGGAATAAAGAAATAGGAACAAATCAGAAGTAAGGCAATGGCGGCAGCTGTTTGTATGATATATTGCAGTTTTTTAGTTTTTTTCTTTTTGCGGATACTGTCTTTGAGGTTTTTCAATACCGCCTCTTTCTCTTCGGGTGTAAAAAAATAATTATTCAGTTTTACCGAACTGAAAATTTCAATGGCATGATCAATTTGTTCCTTTTTTTCGGGATGCTCCTCAATAAATTTTTTCCAGAACAAATCAATTTCGCCCGTAGGAGAAAGTCTCCATTCCACGAAATAATTGTCATGGAGGAAATTAACAGTAGAATAATTTCTGTAATCTTTTTGCATGATAAACGAATTACTTTACTATAAAGACGACAGAAAAAAAATTTTGTTCCCATTTTTTAAAAAAAACTATCGTTTACTGATAAAAAAAATAAAGATATAGAAAAAATAAAATAAAACTAAGTCTAATTCTCTCATGCGTTCCATAGCCCGGAATATTAATTTACGAGTTGCTTGAGGCGTCATTTTCAATAAACCGGCGATTTCATCATAGCTCATTTCCTGCATATAACGTAAATAGATCGCTTCACGTTGTCTGTCGGTTAAACAGCTGAGTAATTTTTCGATTTTATTTTGGAGGGCTAATCTTTCTTCATCCCCGATTAACTCGTCCAATATAGTGGTTGTGATTGAAAAATTTAATTCTTGAATTCCTATATCACTCGTATCTACCGTTGTTTTAAGAATATCCAACAATCTGTTTTTTAACATGCGAAGCAGATAAAATTTCAGGTTATCTATATCTTTCAAAGATTCCCTGTTAAAATAAAGTTTTAGAAAAACATCATGAATGGCATCCTTAACCGTTTCTTTTTCAAATCCCAAACCTATTCCATAAGCCAAAAGCGTATCTGCATACTGATTGTACAGGCAAGTATAGGCAAATTCATCCCGTGCATGGAATTGTTGAGAAAAAAGTTTCATAGGAGCAGAATTACCATTGTTTTTATTAGAAATAAAGCTGAATAAATTATGCCGACAAAAGTACGAAAACATTTGAATATCTCAAAAATATTTCTACTACCTAATAAAACGTATTCTTTGAAATATCAAAATTTATTCAAACCGAATTGTTTTAGCCGGCGAAATTTTAGCGACCAAATAGGAAGGACCAATCAATAAAAGTAATGTAACGATGAGCGTTCCCAAATTGACTAAAAAAATATAAAACCAATTGATTTCAACAGGGACTTCGGAAAGATCATAGGTTTCGGGGTCTAATTTCAAAATGCCGGTGTATTTTTGGATGAAGCAGATGGAGAGTGCGATCAGGTTTCCCCAAAACAGGCCTTTTCCAATCAGGAAAGCAGATACATAGAGAAAAATTTTCCGGATACTGACATTATTTCCGCCCAAAACTTTCAGTGTGCCGATCATATTCGCCCGTTCAAGAATGATGATGAGTAATCCCGAAATCATGGAAAATCCGGCCACGATAATCATCAGGATAAGGATGATTACTACATTTATATCCAAGACGTCCAGCCATGCAAAAAGCATTTGATTTAATTGCTTGATGGAGCGAGTATTAAAAGCGTTTCCCAAACGGTCGGTATGGCTTTGCATGTCGAAATAAAGCGCATCAGCCGTTTGATCCAGTTGTTCGTAATCTTTGACCGTCATTTCCAAACCGCTCGCCATATCGGCATCCCATTGGTTGATGCGGCGGATTTGCTTGATATCGACGAGGACAAACAGCTTGTCATAATCCGAAAAATTGGTTTGGTAAATGCCTGCAATGTGAAATTTCCGGGGACTTATGTCGTCTTGTCGAACAAAATAAGCCAGGAAGGAATCGCCTGATTTTAAGTTTAGTTTGTCGGCAATCTTTTTGGAAATAAGAATATCGGTAATTGTTGAGTCGGGACGAATTAGGGGAATTTCACCTTCCAACAGGTTTTGTTTGAAAAAACGCCAATCATAATTTTCGTCAACTCCCTTGAAAACAGCTCCTTGCGAATCTTCATCCGTTTTGATAATACCGGGTTTTGTTGAGAACCGTTGTACATGGGAAATATTGGGATAGTTTTGCAACAGATTAAATAAGGTGTCGCCGACTACTATCGGTTTCATTTCGTAATAAGAATTGCTGTCAAAGTTCGTGATTTGAATGTGCGAACCGAATCCGATTACTTTGTTGCGCACTTCTTTTTTGAATCCGATAACGATGGCTACCGCCAAAATCATAACAACCAATCCCAAAGCAATGCTGATAACGGCTACACGAACCGCAGGAGGTGAAATGTTTTTTTCGCCCTCCTTGTTTTGGAAAATCCTTCGTGCTATAAAAAATTCAGAAGTCATATTAATTTTAGAGGCAAATTTACGAATTAACCGTAACATACTAATAATATTTTCAAAAAAATTTTACATATTCGGATTTTTTGTTTACTTTTGCGGCATCTTAAGGGCTAAATTTTCGCAGAAAACCGGATCCAATGGGATTCAGTAAGCGTAGCTTTATCTTTTCACTTATAAAATTTACAAAATTTCAATTTGGACAATAACTATTTGACATTATCATTTTATAACTTTTTTGTTGCGAATCTTCTTCGTAACAAGGGAGTTTTAGCTTTTTTTATGTTAAATAATTTGTTTGTTCCGGTATTTTTCTTAACACACACACACACACACACACACACACACACACACACACACACACACAGCAGGCGTAAAATATAGCTCGCGCGTAATAAATAAATATCATATAAACAAGAAGGTTACACTACAATTTAGTGTAACCTTCTTGTTTTTTTTAAACCATTTATGGAATCAATCCAAAAAGGCTGGTACGTTATTTATACCAAGCCCCGTCATGAAAAAAAGGTATTTCAGGACTTAACACTCCGGAACTGTACGGCTTACTTGCCCTTAATCAATCATCTTTCGCAATGGAGTGACCGGCGGAAATTGATTGAGAAACCGCTTTTCCCATCGTATGTATTTGTATATCTGGATGATGATGCAAGTTATTACCGCGTATTACCCATTGATGGATTTGTCCTTTTCATCACTTTCGGCGGGAAATTGGCGATGGTAAAAGATTCGGAAATCGAAACGATCAGGCTGTTGATAGCCCATTGCCGCGAGATCGAACTGCTACAGGCGGATATCAAGATCGGAGAAAAGCGACGGATAATGTTCGGGCCGCTGTCGGGATACAATTGCGAAGCAGTGTATCACAAGGGGAAGGACCGGATAATTGTCAGGATTGAGTCGTTGAGGCAGAATATTATGGCGGAGTTGGTGAAGGATAGTTTGGTGGGGGAGGATGTTTTGAGTTTGAGTATGGCGAGGTGAAAATATAGGAAATGATTGCATATTTTATGTTTTTTCTATAAATTTGCAAATGAATATATTTGATTACAATGTTACAAGAAAACCAGTATACCGAATTTAAGCCAAAATTCAACGAAGATGTCATTGAAACCTTGGTTGCTTTTGCCAATACAAAAGGTGGACGAGTGATTGTTGGTATTGATGATAATGGAAAGCCGCTCAAAACCTTTACCTTAGGAAAAGAAAGTTTGCAGAACTGGGCAAACGAAGTCAAAAACAAGACGCAGCCGCAGATTGTCCCCGATGTCTATATAGAAATAGTTGAAGGTAAGGAAGTTGCCGTATTTGAAGTACAGGAATATCCGATAAAACCAGTTGCAACACGGGGCAGATATTATAAACGGATTGCCAATTCCAATCATTTATTAAGTATTGACGAAATTGCCAACGAGCATTTGAAAACAATAAATTCGAGTTGGGATTATTATGCCGACCCCAATCACGATTTCAGTGATTTGTCGGAAGAGAAGATTGCACGTTTTGCCGATAAATTGCGTGAAAAAGGCGAGTTCAATGCTGCTTTATCCGATTTGGATATTCTCACTAAATTAGAATTTATCCGCGATGGAAAGCCCGTTTTCGGCGCATATTTGCTGTTTGTGCGTGATTATTGCTCGATTAGCGACATACAAATCGGGCGTTTCAAAAGCGATATTACCATTATTGATTCCATTTCGCTCAATTCTGATTTGTTTCAGGAAGTTACTGATATTATTGCTTTTATCAAAAAACATTTGATGGTTGAATACATCATCACAGGTGATCCGCAACACACCGAACGTTTTGATTATCCGTTAGACGCTATCCGTGAGGTGGTTATCAATATGGTTGTGCATCGCGATTATCGCGACAGTTCGGCAAGTATCATAAAAATTTTTGACGACCGTATTGAATTTTACAATCCGGGCAGACTCTATGGCGGAAATACCATTGACGATTTGCTTTCGGGAAAATATTCTTCCAAGTCGCGCAATAAACTGATAGCCAAAGCATTTAAGGAAACGGAAATGATAGAGCGTTATGGCACAGGAATTATGCGCATTCAGGATATTTGCCGCAATTACGGCGTAGTTGAGCCGCTTTTTCAGGAAATTTCCGATGGATTTCGGGTGGTTTTGTATAAGGAAAAGTTGAAAAAATTTAGATTATCTGAAAATGCAGTAAGAGTTAATGAAAATGTCCCAGAAAATGTCCCAGAAAATGTCCCAGAAAATGTCCCAGAAAATCGACTGAATTCCATAATTGACTTAATAAAAAATAATGCAGACATTTCGATGTTGGAATTGTCTGACTATTTTGGGGTAAATCATAAAACAATAAAACGGGATATTGCCAAACTCAAAGCCCGTGGCATCATCGAACGCATTGGTGCAGACAAAGGTGGGTATTGGAAAGTAAAATCTTAAATATCAATAAATCGAAATGATTGAAGTGCAAAGCAAACGACACAAACCCGACCAAAACATAAGCAATGACAAACGTAGAAAAAAAGACAATTTTTCGTAAAAGAAGACTGCAAAAAATATAGCAGATACTAAATAAGCAAATTTTTTATGCAGGAAAATAATAAGAATAGAATTTTTGATTTTATTTCTAAAAAAATTAATCGATCGAACGTTCGAAGTACCAATGCCATCAAAAATATTTTGGCTTCTTTTGCCATAAAAGGAGTTAGTATTGTTGTGTCATTGCTGCTCGTGCCAATGACAATAAACTATGTAAATCCTACGCAATACGGTATTTGGCTGACGTTGAGTTCTGTTGTGGCTTGGTTTAGCTTTTTTGATATTGGTTTTGGCAATGGATTACGCAATCAATTTGCTAAGGCAAAAGCAAATGGAAATTATACGAAGGCAAAGGCTTATGTAAGTACTACTTATGTTTGTTTGGGTGTAATTTTTACTGTTGTTTGGATATTGTTTTTTTGTATTAACTTTTTTGTTGATTGGAGTGTGATTTTGAATGCCCCTATGCAAATGGCAAGAGAATTATCATTGCTTGTGCTGATAATTTTCTCTTTCTTTTGTATGCAAATTGTATTAAAAACAATTAACACAGTGCTTATTGCCGACCAAAAACCTGCAAAACCCGCATGTAAAAGTTGCGCCAAAGAGCGTGATTAGATGTGGGTTCCATGGTTCCGTAAAAAAAACAAATTAATCGCATGAAAAATAAAAAGATATTGGTAACCGGAACTGCCGGGTTTATCGGTTTTCACTTAGCCAAAAGATTACTGGAAGAAGGGTATGAAGTAGTCGGGTTAGATAATATTAACGATTATTACGATGTCCGATTAAAATATGCCCGTTTGAAAGAAACAGGCATAGAGCAAAGTGAAATTGAGTATGGCAAACCGGTACAAAGTAAAATCTACGAAAAATATTGTTTTGTAAAATTAAACTTGGAAGACAGGCCTGCCTTGGAAAATTTATTTCTCACAGAAAAATTCGATGTTGTTTGCAATTTAGCGGCACAAGCCGGAGTGCGATATTCCATAGAAAATCCGTATGCGTATATTGATAGTAACATTGTGGGCTTTATGAATATTCTGGAATGTTGCCGACACAATGCCATTCAACATTTGGTTTATGCAAGTTCAAGTAGCGTGTATGGCAACAGCGATAAAATTCCATTTTCCGAAAATGACAGAGTAGATTATCCAATAAGTTTGTATGCTGCAACAAAGAAAGCCAATGAATTGATGGCGCATACTTATAGTCATTTATATCAATTACCCACTACCGGTTTGCGCTTTTTTACGGTCTATGGCCCTTGGGGACGACCGGATATGGCGCCAATGCTTTTTGCCAAAGCAATAACCGAAGGTAAGCCGATTAAAGTATTTAATAATGGAGATTTAAGTAGGGATTTCACTTATATAGATGATATTGTAGAAGGAATAACTCGCGTAATGCAAGCGATTCCGACAGAGGAAGAAGAACATCCGTTTTATCGGATATTTAATATTGGTAATTCGCAACCGGTTCGGTTGATGGAGTTTATCAAAACGATGGAAGAGGCTATTGGGAAAAAGGCGATTTTGGAGATGTATCCGATGCAGGCAGGGGATGTGAAAACAACTTATGCAGATACGGCGAAATTGGGAAAAGCCGTTAGGTACAAGCCAGAAACGGAATTAAAAGAGGGACTGAAAGTGTTTGCGGAATGGTGGAAAAATTATAAATTAATATGTTAGACATTAAAAAAGAGAAAATTAATTGCGTATTTTCTTTACGAACACTAAAATATTATGTTCAAATTTATTCGTTTAGAAAAGATAAAGAAATTAAAGAAAATACTGTATATTTTATAGTTGACCCGAAAAGAAATTATGCAGGTTTGGTGGACAGATTAAAATCTATAGTTGGGTGCTATTACATTGCAAAGTGTAGTGGATTTGAATTCAAAATCATTTCTGATGAAAAATTTCCAATTTGGAATTATTTAACTCCGCATTTGTATGATTCTCGTGCCAATTTTAATGATTTAAGTTATTCTGTACAAAATAGTAGAATAATTTCTTATAATGGATTTACCATCAATAAACTAAATAAGAAAATAAAACAATACCATATTTATAATTATAATGGAAAAAATGTATTGGAAACAAATCAAATTCCTAATTATGATTTGTTATGGAGAAATTTATTTCAAGAATTATTTGAGCCACAAAATTCTTTATTGCAACAATTAGATTCATTTGGATACAAAGAAAATTCATATATTGCCATACATCTGCGATTTGTGAATGCTTTAGAAACATTTGAACCAAAATATAAAAAGTCACTCACTTTAACACAAAAAGAAATTTTAGTTACCAAATGCATATGCGGAATTGAACAAATTAGAAATAAATATAGCAGCAAAAAGATTATTGTTTTTTCCGATAGTCAAGTATTTTTGGACAAAGTTAAACAAAGATTGCCTGATATTATTGTTTTGAATGGTAACATCGGGCATATTTCTCACACAAATAAAGAACAAGTTGACGCTGTAATAAACAAAACATTTTTAGATTTTTTTATGATTGGCAAAGCTTCTAAAATTTTTTCAATATCTGCTTCAGAAATGTATAAATCAGTATTTCCACGCTATGCTGCTATAATTAATAATAAAGAATATGAAATCATTCAAGTATAATTCCATATGGATTATGAGGTTTATAAACAAAATTATTTCAATATATCGGCGAAGAATTTTGTCTCCTGAAAAATACGCAAGGTCTATTGGTGTAAAGATAGGAAAAGATTGTGCCATACACACTAGAAACTTCAATTCAGAGCCTTACCTTATTGAAATAGGCGATAATGTTCAGATACCTGATAAGGTTTGTTTCTACACACACGGAGGAAATTGGGTATTAAGAAAAAAATATCCGAAATTTGATTGTTTTGGGAAGATAAAGGTTGGTAATAATGTATATATAGGAAATAATTCAATCATTTTACAGGGGTGTACAATAGCAGATAACGTTATGATTGCGGCAGGCTCTGTTGTTACAAAAAGTGTTCCATCAGGCGTGATTGTTGGAGGCAATCCCGCACGAATTATAGGAAAAGTGGAAGATTATGAGAAAAAAGTTTTGCCATATAATATAGATTCTAAACACCTTTCGCCTGACGAAAAGCGAAAATTTTTACTTGCGCTTGACGATGATAAATTTCAGAAAAAGGATTTTTTGAAGTAAATATTTATGTCAAATAGCAGTGTAGCGTCAAACTTAAAAAACGGTTTCTTTTGGAACTCATTGTCTCAATTTGCTTCTCAAGGAATGGCATTGTTATCAATGATGGTATTGGGTAGATTGCTCAATCCTGAAGATTTCGGTGTTTTGGGTATGTTTGCTATTTTTATTGTTATAGCCAATATGATTGTTGATTCGGGAATGGGAGCATCGTTAATAATAAAAGCAGATGTATCCGCCAAAGACTATTCAACATTGTTTTTGTATAATCTTATAATCAGCATGTTATTATATTTAATATTGTTTTTTACAGCACCAGTTATTGCAAACTTTTACAAGACAGATATTCTTATTCAATTAATTAGAGTTGTTGCTTTGTTAATAATAATTCATGCTTTTAGTATAGTACAAAATATTCGTATTTTAAAAGAAATGAAATTCAAAGCTCTCGCTATAATTAATTTTATAAGTGCTTTCATTTCATTGATAATTTCTATAATATTTGCAACAAAAGGATATGGGATTTGGTCTTTGGTAATACAACAAATAAGCATGGCTCTTTGTACAACTGTGCTAATGTGTTGTTATAATCGATTTATACCATCCATAGTGTTTTCAATAAAGTCATTTAAAGAACAATTTGCGTTTGGGATTAATTTGATGTTATCTAATTTTTTACAAATATTAACAAATAATGTAACATCTAATGTAATGGCAAAAATAACTACTTTAAATCAAACAGGGTATTTTGTACAGTCAAATAAATTAACGGGAAGTGTTAATCAAATTGTAACCGTCGTTATTGACAGAACAATATTTCCTGTATTTGCCAAAATAGATGATACGGAAAAAATAAAGCAGGCATATATTAATTTGCGAAAAAATATTTTTTCTATTTTCTTTCCTTTATATGTTTTACTTGCATTACTGTCAAAACCAATATTGCGTATTTTATTTGGAGCAAAATGGATTGATGCGGCATGGATGTTAAACATATTGGCATTTTCGCTTATTCCGTTGACAATACAGATGTTGTGTAGAAATATATTGAAATCACGAGGCAACACGAAACAGATATTTTACAATGAAATTATTAAATCAATATTATTGATACTGTCTATTGTAACTGGTATGTTTTTAGGAATTAAATATTTTTTATGGAGCATAGTTGTTTCTCAATCCATTGCCTGTTTATGGATTATGTATTCTGTATCTAAAGAAATTCAATATAATTATTGGCAATATTTGAGCAGTACATTGATATTGGTTGGTATCAGTCTGTTCTCTTATTATTGTACTGCGTTTATTATGAATAATATACATATTGACAATCCGGTGTTAAGTTTTCTGTTTGGAATAGCATTGATATTGTTGTTTGTGTTGCTACTGTCTTATGCGTTGAAACAAAAAGAGATATTTAATCTAATTAGGAAAGTAGTAAATACTAAAATTAACAAATGAAAAATTTTGATTTTAAGATAATATACAGTATTGCCATTATACTATTGCTTATATTTTATTGTATAGTTCCAAAAGGTGCTGACTTTTGGGTAATTGTGCCTTGTCTGATTATTTTTTATTTCCTGCTGTTTATGTCCTTTGCAAAGCCTATTCAAGTTGGTAATATAAAATCTTATTTTAAAATAGATTTGCTGTTTTATATGTTTTCCTATCTTTTATATTATTATCCATATCAAAAATACATATTGGGATTAACAGATTTAACCACCCAATACACTAGGTTAAACCAATATATTGAATATACTAATATGTCAATTATTCTTTCAACTATTGCAATGTTGGCTTTTGCATTAGGATATTCTACATATAAAAAACGAAATGGAACAATATCTGATTTTGTTGTAAGAAATAATATTGTGCCAACTACCAGACAAATCAACAGATTAATTTGTATTATTTTATTGGTTACTATACCACTATGTATATATTTTTTTATAGAAAATGGAATAAGCGCATTAATTTATGCTTATGGTTCGGATTATGCATTAATAGATTTTAATACAATGCCTGTATATAGAGAATTATCCTTTTTTGTGATGATTTTGAGTGCCTTATCTGTTTACTATTGGAAATATTACAAAAAAATCAATTTGATTTTCATTTTATCAATAATAACTATCTTAATATGGGCACTATATGTAGTGTTGTCAGGTGACAGAAATGGTTTTTTTCTTATTATAGTTGTTATTATAGTCGAATATTTTACTATAATAAGAGCTATTTCCCGCAAGTACATTATCTTGTTTTCGTTTGGTGCGTTATTGCTATATAATGTTCTTGAAATAGCACGAGAAGCTGATGACCGCAATATTGATACTTATGTAGAAGCATATAAGGAGATGCAGCAAAAGGATGGAAATTCATTTAACATAACAACACTTGGATATAGAGCTACTTTTGATTACATACCAGAAAAACACGATTTTTTTTACGGAAATTTTTTATTTCTTTCAATAACGAGTATTGTTCCATTTTTGTCGGCACAATTTATTGATACCAATGATGTTTATAAAAGTAGTTCCTCAACACTTACATATTATTTATATGGCACATACAATTCAAGGGGTGGAGGTGTTGGTACTAATATTATAACGGATTTGTATATGGATTTTGGAGTAATTGGAGTTCTTGTTATTATGTTCCTTATGGGACGTATTTCTGTATTCTTTCAGAATAAAATTACATTGAACTACAATTCAATAAAATGGGTAGTTTTATATACAATAACATTATCTTTCTTTTCAGAAATAGCACGATATGGGCTTGTATTTGCTGTACGTGGTATTACTTGGACATTTCTGTTCTTTTTGGTTTTTGGTAGAACATGGAAACGAATTTGATAAATCTATAATGTATTATGAAAATATTTCTCGTACTTGATGAATTGGCAATCGGCGGTATGCAACGGCGTTGCCTTCAATTAGTTAAAGGACTTGTTGATAAAGGATACAACGATGTTCATTTAATCATATTCAACAACATCATTGAATATACAGATACGCATAATTTGAATATTCCCATACATATATTGAATAGAAAATCGCACAAAGATATATCTGTATTCTTTAAACTACTCAATTTGATTCGAACGCAGAAACCTGATATTGTAGTATCATGGACAATTATGAGCACTTTTTGGCTTAATTTTATCAGGTTATTTATAAATTTTAATTATCTGTGTGCTTATGTTTCTAATACAACTCCGTTTGCTTTTTTCTCTTTTAGAAATTTTGTTGTAAAATTTTCATTTCTGATGGCAAAATATATTATTGGAAACTCACAGGTAGGCCTTAATGTATAT
The DNA here is from genome assembly GCA_025996865.1 of Bacteroidia bacterium. Taxonomy (GTDB): domain Bacteria; phylum Bacteroidota; class Bacteroidia; order Bacteroidales; family Azobacteroidaceae; genus Azobacteroides. The sequence goes on along the minus strand of BNTV01000026.1, from coordinate 21,352 downwards.
AAAGTGCCTTTTTCAAAAAGAAAACTGATTTATAATGGTTTTAATTTCAAACGAATCAATAATTTACGACATTCACACACAGTTCATTATGAACTTAATATAACTACAAAATATACAGTTACAATGGTAGCACGGGTAATTGCCGAAAAAGGCTATCAAACCTTTATTGATGCGGCAAAATTGTTATTGCTGGAACGAAATGACGTTACTTTTTTATGTGTTGGTAATGGAAATATGCTAAATTATTTCAAAAAACAATTATCTGAAACAGAATCAACTATAATAAAATTTATTGGCAATTCAAATCAAGTAGAAGAAATTATTAATATTTCAGATATTTGTGTTTTAAGCAGTAATTATTCTGAAGGAGTATCTAATTTTATTATGGAGTCAATGGCTATAGGAAAACCTGTTATATCTACAAATGTGGGAGGTACCCCTGAAATTGTGCAGGAAAAGATAACAGGCTATATGATTAAAAAAAACAATTTTACAGATTTGAAGCATTATATAAATATTTTATTAGATAATGAAGATTTACGCATTAAAATGGGAATTGCCGCAACACAAGTAATAAGAGAAAAATTTTCGTTAGATAGAATGTGTAATGAATTTAGTGAGGTGTTCGAGGAATGTTTAACAAAACAAAGATACGATAAAGATGATAAAGATTGTATATATCACGAGTACGCTTGAGAAAAGCGGGCCTACCAATCAGACATATAATATAGTACACAATTTAGACAGACAATTGTTTTTTCCAATTATTCTTACATTGTCGCCAGAACCCTCCAATTCGATGTGGAAAGATTTTGAACAATTAGGCATTGAGATGCAGAGCCTTAATTTGTCGAGAATAGGATTATTATTGGCTAAAAAAAAAATAAAAAATTTAATAAAAAAAATTCAACCGAATATTATTCATACACAAAATATCAGGGCAGATAACTTGGTTGCTTCTCTACAGATGAATATTCCGTGGATTTTAACATTAAGAGGATATCCATTTGAAGAATTTGTGATGAACTATGGTGTGGTTTTGGGTAATATTATGGCGAAAGTCCATGTTAAAGCCATTAGAAAATGTAAAAATGTTGTGGCGTGTTCCAAAATGCTTGCCGAACGTTTTAAAGATTTGAATATTGATGTTTTTCCGATTCAAAATGGAGTAATAATTCAGAACGCAATGAATACTGTAGATAACACAATTTATACAAAACCGATTTTTATTACCACAGGAGGACTTTTACGCAAGAATGTTGCATTTGTAATTGAAGCGTTTATTTCATATATAGATAACCATAATGGCAACGGTAGTTTGATTGTATTGGGTAACGAACATGATTTGTGTAAAAAATATGCGGATAATAAAAATGTATATTTTTGTGGCAAAGTAGATAATATCAGAGATTTCTATAATATCAGCGATTTTTATATTTCTGCTGCTTTGTCGGAGGGTTTACCTAATGCCGTATTGGAAGCCCTCTCGTGTGGAGTGCCTGTATTGTTATCGGATATTTTTTCTCACAAGGAAATCAATAATGAATTTTTGGATGCAAGTAGAATTTTTACATTGGATAATGAAAGGAATGAGTTAATCGAATTGCTTAATAATCATAGAAATTTATTCCCTGCAAATGTAAAATCTATTGCAAAAGAAATTACACGTAAAAATTTTTCGGACAAAGCTGTGTCAATAAAATATCAAAATTTTTATAAAGAAATGTTATAAATGAAATACATTATTTTTTCTTTTGATGATGGGCGAAAGGATAACTACGAGGTCGCTTATCATTTGTTACAAAAGTACGGTTTTACTGCAAGTTTTCACATTATTACTGGATTAGTAGATGGTACAATGGATAAACATGTGAATGAATATTTTTCTTCTACAGAAGGGATGAGTGTTGATAATGTTATGGAAATGTGTCAACAAGGTTTCGACATATCTTCGCATGGCGACAAACATCTGAATGAAGAGAATGATTTGTATACAAGTTTATTAAAATTGCGTAGTTGGAATTTATCTATCGTAAATTATAATTTGTTTTCCAGTCCTTGTTCAGAAATAAGATTGAAAAATATACATCATTATGCATCTATGCTTCACAAAAACAATATAAAATTTGTGAGAAGTGGAAACCCTGTGCGCACTAATGGACTGATATATATAGGACTTTATGTATTGATGCAATTATTGAAAAGCAAAAGGCTATTTTACTTTCTTTCAAAACGTAATGTTATGCAAGTCAACAAATTTTGTACTAATTCTGATATTCCTGATATAAATATTATTAAAGCGACAGGTGTAAAGTGTTGGCACACAATTGGTATGTTGAAATACTTTATAAAAAGGCTATTAGATGGTCAAGTGGCTGTTTTTATGTTTCACGGCATTATGCCAGAAAATGAAAAAAAAAACAGTTGGGTATTTAGTGCTGAAAAATTTGAACGTTTATTGATATTCTTGAACAATGAACCAAATACGAAAATAATTAATATTAATGAATATATAAATATTGTAAATTCTTGATAATTATGAAATTTTCCGTATTAATATCCGTTTATTTCAAAGAAAAGCCTGAATATTTGTCTTTAGCATTAGATAGTATATGGGATAGTCAAACTATAAAACCGAATGAAATTGTTATTGTCAAAGACGGCTTACTAACTAACGATTTGGATGCAATTATTGATTCTTTTGCATTGAAAGCACCTGTTAACATTGTGACTTTAGAAAAAAATGTCGGTCTCGGTTTGGCATTGGCAAAAGGAATAGGAGAATGTTCAAATGACATTATTGCTCGAATGGATTCGGACGATATTTCAAAGGCGGACAGATTTGAGAAACAATTAAACAAGATAAATGAAGGGTATGATTTGGTTAGTTGTTGGTCAGCGTTTTTTGAAGATTCAATTGACAATATCATTGCAATAAAAAAGCGTCCTGAACATCATAAAGATATATTAAAATTAGCCAAAAGACGTTCACCTGTTGGACATGCTATGTCTATGTATAAAAAAAAATCTGTACTTGATGCCGGCAATTACCGAGACGTGGGGTTTAGTTACGAAGATTATAATCTTTGGGTTCGTATGCTTCATAACGATGCAAAATTCTACAATATACAAGAACCATTATATTATGTAAGGTCATCAAAAGAACAGATAGGAAGGCGAGGAGGATTCGGATATATGGTAAAAGAAATAGTACAATTTTGGTTCTTTTACCGATTAGGCTTTTATTCTTTTTACAATTTTATGGAAAATACTTTGACTCATTCAATAATAAGAATTATTCCAACAGCGTTAAGAAAATTATTTTACAAAAAGATATGGCAAAGTTAAGTTTGACATATAGTTTTTTAAGAAAAATAGGATTAAATTTTTCCGAAGACGAATATGGTCAAGTATCTCTTTGGACGATGTTTACAACCGCGCTAAAGCACGTGCGAAATGCTTTTTTACTGAAATACAGCATGTATTCTGTGTTGTTGTCACCTTTGAATTATCGAAAAATCCGTCCGATTATTTGGCGGTGGATGGGAGCGAAAATTGGCAAAGATTGCTATATAGGTTATGAAGTTTATGCCGATATGACTCATACTGAATTAATTGAATTAGAAGACCATGTACATATTGCCAACCGTTGTTTTTTGCTTTGCCATCAACGTGATTTGAGCAACTATTTTGTTGGCGGTGATTATGCTAAATTGCCTTATTATAAGAAAAAAATCACACTAAAAAAGGGTTGTTTATTGGGTACTGAAACTATGGTAATGCCTGGAGTTACGGTTGGAGAGGGTGCTATTGTAGGCGCAGGTTCATTAGTAACGAAAGATATTCCGGCATGGACAGTCGCTACCGGCAGACCAGCAAAAGTGGTTAAACAGATAACTTCCCACGAAACAGAAAATAACTAAATGAACCTCTTTACTTTCGACATAGAAGATTGGTATAACTGCGACTTTATTACTCCCGATTTTAATTGGGAAAAATATGAAGTTCGCATTTATTCGGGTATTGAAAAAATTCTTGCCGAATTGGAAAGTCGCAATTTGAAAGCGACTTTTTTCTGTTTGGGTTGGATAGCCGAACGTCACCCGCAAGTTATTCGCGATATTCACGCAGCAGGACATCATATTGGTTGCCATTCTTATCAACATGAGTTGTCTTTCCGTTTCGACAGACAAGGCTTTAAAAATGATACTGAAAAATCTAAAAAACTGATTGAAAATTTAATTGGCGAAAAAATCAATGCTTTTCGCGCTCCGGGTTTTTCGATAACCGAGCAAAACATTTGGGCTTTGGAAGTTTTAACGGAGTTAGGCTTTGAATATGATTCTTCGCTGTTTCTTGCTGCCCACGATTACGGTGGTTTTCAAAGTTACGGAAAAGCCGAGCCTGCTATTTTGCAACTTCCTAATGGATTGCAAATCAAGGAATTTCCAATTAATATTCACAAAATCATAGGTAAAAGCATTGTTTTTTCAGGTGGTGGTTTTTTCCGTCTTTTCCCATATTTTTTGATAAAAAATTGGGCAGAACACACCGATTATCTGATGACTTATTTCCATCCCCGCGATTTCGACCCCAATCAACCAATGATAAAAAGTTTGCCGCTTATGCGTAAATTTAAATCATACGTTGGACTAAAAAGTTCATTTAAAAAATTTCAAAAACTGCTAAATGACTTTGATTTTATTAATATTTCAGAGGCAGACAAAATGATTGATTGGCGAACAGCAAGGAAAATACAATTATGAAAATTCTAATCACCGGCATTCACGGTTTTGTCGGCTCAAATTTGATGTAAGCATTCAAACAAAACCACGAAATTTACGGACTTGATATAATTTCAGTAGCAACAGAAAGTGTCGTTAAAACCTTTTCGTGGAACGATTTGGATAAATTACCCCCAATGGATACCATTATCCATCTCGCCGGAAAAGCCCACAACAAAAAAAATAAATATGATGCAACAAATTATAGTAACAACAAAATAATGGGTGAACAATGTAATGTTGTTGATCAGTAAAACAAATAGCAGGAGAATCAGGAAGGTTTGATTATTTGCAGAAAAAGCAGGTTGGGAATTGCCGTATTTAGAAACAAGTTTTGAAAACGAACGTTCTACACTAACTGTTCCTGTGATTGTTGAAGAAGATAATGAAGACTCGAATGCTGCTTCTGAACAAGTTCCAGGAAACGAAAAAAGTGCAGAGAAAAGTACAGAGAGTGCAGAGAAAAGTGCAGAGAAAATGTTGCTATTGATGAAGCAAAATCCAAATATTACAATTCGTCAATTAATAGAATTAATAGGCATAAAAGAAAGAGCAATAATAAACAATATTAACAAATTAAAGAAATCAGGCTTACTTGAGCGCATTGGTGCGGATAAAGGCGGCTATTGGAAAATAAATCAATAAGATAAGCACAATTTTCTTGACCATTCCAAGGTATAATGGATTCCTATCTATATCCTTTACAAAAAATTAAATGAACATTCTAATCACCGGCCTCCACGGCTTCGTTGGCTCCAATCTCGTTTCGCACCTGAAAGCCAACCACATCATTTTTGGCGTGGACATTGTCGCTCCTGAAAAAGAAGGTGTTATCAAAACATATTCATGGGATGATGTAGGGGCGTTGCGCGCAACGCCCCTACCGGATATCGACACCATCATCCATTTGGCGGGCAAGGCGCACGACACCAAAAACCGCTCTGAAGCAACAACTTATTTTGAAATAAACACCGGCTTGACACAGAAGATTTTCGATTATTTTCTGCAATCGAATGCGAAACAGTTTATCTTTTTCAGTTCGATAAAAGCTGCCGCAGACAGGGTTGTAGAGACGCAATGCATTGCGTCTCTACTGACGGAAGACATTGTTCCCAAACCGGTCGGACCTTACGGCGAAAGCAAAATCAAGGCGGAAAAATACATACTGGCAAAAGGTGAAAGGCAAAAGGTACAGGAAGATACGGCCTTTCACCTTTCACCTTTCGCCTTTTATCCCAAATCCGTTTACATCTTCCGCCCCTGCATGATCCACGGACCCGGCAACAAAGGCAACCTGAACCTGCTGTATAACTTTGTAAATAAACGAATCCCCTGGCCCCTCGGCGCATTTGAAAACCAACGTTCTTTCCTGAATATTTGGAATTTGTCGTATATTGTCGAACAGTTTATCGAACAAAATCCCTCATCGGGCATTTACCATCTGGCAGACGATGAACCGTTATCCACCAATGAGTTAATCAAATTAATCGCCGAATCAAAAAACAGAAAATCACATATTTGGAATATTTCCAAACGATTGATTACTATTCTTTCCGGTAAATCGGAACGATTGAGAAAACTGACCGAAAACTATGTGGTATCCAATCAAAAAATGAAAACCGCCCTGGGTATTGACCGCCTTCCGGTAGATGTACGCATGGGCTTGAAACGAACGCTTGAAACTTTCAAATGATTTACCTGTTCTCAACAATCATTCTTTTTACCGGGATGATTCTTTATTTCAAAATCGCCGATAAATACAACATTATCGACAAACCGAACCAACGCAGTTCACACGATTATATCACCATCCGTGGCGGCGGCGTGGTGTTTTGGTTGGCAGCGATGTTGTGTTGCCTCGTAGGGGCGTTGCGCGCAACGCCCCTACCGTTTCCGTTCGCCCTCGGCATAACACTGATTTCCGCCGTCAGCTTTTGGGATGATATAAAGTCGTTGTCCAACAAAATCCGAATTATAATTCATTTTTTATCAATTAGTTGTATCTTTTATGGATTAGACTTGTATGTTATTTTACCATGGTATTTAATTATAGCTGCCTACATTTTTTTCGTCGGAATCCTGAACGCCTATAATTTCATGGACGGCATCAACGGAATTACCGGCCTGTGCAGCTTAGCCGTTCTGATTCCCTTGCTGTATGTAAACGATAAAATCATTCCCTTTACCAATCCCGATTTTATCATCTTCCCGGTTCTGGCCTGTCTGGTTTTTTTGTTTTTCAATTTTCGCAAAAGAGCGAAATGCTTTGCGGGCGACGTCGGCAGTATGTGCATTTCATTTTGGATTGTTACCCTGTTGCTTCAATTGATGATCAAAGACCACTCTCCTGTCTGGCTGCTTTTCCTCTCCGTTTACGGTGTCGATTCGATCTGTACGATCTTGCACCGGCTCTGTTTGCGGCAAAACATATTCAAAGCCCACCGGATGCACTTTTATCAGGTCTTGTCCAATGAATGGGGAATTTCCCATCTTACAGTTTCTTCCTTTTATGCAATTGCACAATTATTGATATGCGGATTCATCATTTATTTCCATGAATATCCCGTGCAATGTGCAATTGCGGTGGCAGTTATCTTATCTCTTGTTTATTCGCTCAAGCTCAAAAAGAGATAACAAGGACAATTGGGGCAAATCTATAGTACAGACTTGTCCGGACAAATCTTTTTATACTCTTCCAACGCCTTTTCAAGCACAATCATCGCATTTTGCAATTCTTCCTTTTGAAGCACGTAGGCAATGCGAACCTCATTATTCCCCAATTCCGGCGTCGTATAAAACCCGGAAGCAGGCGCCATGAAAATGGTTTGTCCTTCGTATTCAAAATCCGACAGGCACCAGGCGCAAAACTTGTCGGCGTCATCTACCGGCAGGCGGGCGATGGTGTAAAACGCACCCATCGGAATGGGCGAATAAACGCCCGGAATCTTGTTCAGGGAATCTATCAGGAAATTACGCCGGCTCAAATATTCGTCATACACTTCCTGCATGTATTCCTCGGAAACATCTAAAGAAGCTTCGGCGACAATCTGCCCCAACAACGGCGGACTTAACCGCGCCTGACAGAATTTCATGACGGTTTTCCGTAACTCTTTATTCCGGGTGATAAGCATCCCTTCGCGAATACCACATTCACTGTATCTCTTTGAAACAGAATCAATCAAAACAACATTTTCTTCAATTCCCACCAAATGGAAAGCGCTGACGTAAGGCGAACCGGTATAAATAAATTCCCGATACACTTCGTCGGAAAACAAATACAAATCGTATTTTTTCACCAAATCACGAATCTTATTCATCTCTTTGCGTGAATAAAGATAACCCGTCGGATTGTTCGGATTGCAAATCAAAATTCCTTTGGTGCGTTCGTTGATGAGCGCTTCAAATTCTTCAATCGGAGGCAGGGCAAAACCGTTTTCAATAGTCGAAACGACAGTACGGATAACCGCTCCGGCCGAAATGGCAAAAGCCATATAATTGGCATACGCCGGCTCGGGAACGATGATCTCGTCACCGGGATTCAGACAGGCCATCAATGCGAAAAGTACGGCTTCCGAACCGCCGGTCGTTATGATAATGTCGTCGGCGCTAACGTTGATTTTGAACTTGGAATAATAATGTACTAACTTTTCCCTGTAACTTCTGAATCCGTTACTCGGACTGTATTCCAAAACTTTCCGGTCTAATTTTTTAACAGCGTCCAATGCGATTTGGGGAGTCGGGATATCCGGTTGACCAATATTCAGATGATAAACTTTCAATCCTCTTGCTTTGGCAGAGTCCGACAAAGGGACGAGTTTTCGGATGGGTGATGCGGGCATTTCAATTCCCCGCGTTGAGATTTCCGGCATGAAAATATCTTTATTTTTTAAAATTTAGTTACAAATGTACAAGATTCCATTGTTATAACAAAATAAATTGTTAATTTCGCAGAGCCAAATATAATTTATGTTTTCACATGTTACCACCTAAATATTCTATACACAGCATTTTAATTATGCTATTTATTATTCCGAATATCCTGTTCTCTCAAACAATAGAGAGAGAGGATACAGTGCTTGTTGTTACAGAGCCGGATACAACGGAGATTGTAAGTATTGATTCTACTTTTTACCTGAAATTTTTATATCCTCAGGACGAACCGCCGATTGTCTATGCGGATACTGTGATTTTAGAGACGGAGACCTTACCTTTTATTTTTAATAAAAGGCGCATTGATCTATTTCCTTTGACTCCGCCTTTGTTTAAAAAGCATTATCCCACACTCGAAGAACGGTTTTTACCGGGTAAATTGTTCAGCGATAAATACAACCGGAATTATTTGTATAAAAGAGCATACAATGAGATTCTGGATAATCATAAAGAATTGATTAAATATTCGAAAGAAGATTTGGCGGGAGAAGTGGAAAAAATTTCGGAAATGGAGTCCACTATTTTTCAAAATTTATTCAAAATAGACCACGATTGGGATGCTGCTAAAAAAGCGGATAAACCTCAACGTTACCAGCCGAAAAGGAGGTATTGGGTTTGGAAAGGAAATCATTTTTTGCAATTTTCGCAAACGGACGATTCGAAGAATTGGGACAAAGAGGGTTTAGGCAATATCAATTTGCTCAGTACGCATAGTTTCACTGCGAACTTCCAAAAAAATAAATGGCAGATAAACCAAACCATGGAATGGCGGTTAAATTTATCCAATAATCCGAATGATACACTTCGGTGGTATCGGATTTCGGAAGATAAATTCCGTTCTTACACGACTGTCGGTTTTCCGGCATATAAACATTGGTCTTATTCTTCAAATCTGGAATTTACCACACAACTTCTTCCGAATACCATAGAGAATAAAGTTGACCGTATCACTTCGTTTTTATCCCCTTTCAAGGTAAATACCGGGGTGGGTATGAATTATACGCTGAATAAGACTTACCCGAACAAGACTTACCCGAAACTGCCCGGTAAAAGAGTGGTTTTAACAGCTGATATTTCTCCTTTGTCCATTCAATACGTCAATTTGCTGAGGAGTGTAGTGAATCCTGCCCAGTTCGGAATCAAAGAAGGTAGTTCGCAGTTGGATTTCGGTACTACATTGAATGCAAAATTGACCATCAATTTCAGCAAAAGCGTCAGTTACATGACCCGTATCAATTATTTTACCAATTACCACAAAGTCTATTCCGAATGGGAACATGATTTGAATTTGCCGATAAACCGGTATTTCTCCATGCGTTTGTACTTTTTTGCCACTTTTGACGATATGCGTACAGAAGACCCGAAATATGGTTACGTGCAGATGAAAGAAACCTTTAGTTTCGGGTTCAATTATGCTTGGTAAAGACAAAAATGTTGTTTGCAAACAACAAAATACAACTAAAAATGTTGTTTGTAAACAACAAAAATGAAATATAATTGTTGTCCAAGAAAAACAAAAACCATGTGAAACTGTTGTTTATGTAAAACAAAAATATTACCTTTGCAAAAAAATTTATTAAAATAAAAAGCAATGGAAGAATTATTTGATTGGTTTTACAGACAGCTAAAAAAAGCAGATATGTACCTTGTAAGGTATTTGTCGCCGTTTATCAATTGGGATAGCCGATTGCTTTCTATCACCGGTGCACGTGGTTCGGGCAAAACCTCACTGATTTTACAGCACATAAAATCGACTTACGGCAATACACCACGCAATGTACTTTATACAAGTTTAGACCATTTATGGTTTTCAACCAACCGCCTGTATGATTTAGTGGTTGAATTTGATAAAATGGGAGGACGAGTGCTTTTTCTCGATGAAGTGCATAAATATCCGAATTGGTCGCAGGAAATCAAAAATATTTACGATGGTTTTCCTGAAATGAAAGTAGTTTTTACAGGCTCGTCGATGCTTGAAATATATCGCGGGTATGGCGATCTGAGTCGTCGTGCAGTGCATTATTTACTTGCAGGAATGTCGTTTCGCGAGTATTTGAAAATGGAACATAAACTTGATTTTCAGAAAATTTCCTTAGAAAATATCTTGAGCAACCACGTGGAAATTTCATCGGCGATAATCGAAAAAATCAAACCGCTACCGGCATTCAATAATTATTTGAAAATGGGATATTATCCTTATTATAAAGAGGATAAAAACGCTTATCATTTAAAATTGGCAAACACCATAAACCTGATTTTAGAGTCGGATTTGCCTGCGGTAGAAAATATTGAGTCATATTCTATTGCAAATATCAAAAAATTGCTTTGGATCATTTCTACCTTAGTGCCTTTCACTCCGAATATCAGTGAACTAAGTGCTCAGATTGGTGTAAGTAGAAATTCTTTGTTGAATTTTTTGAACATACTTGAAAGAGCGGATTTGATTAACCTTTTAACGTCTGATTCAAAAAGAATGAATCTACTAACAAAACCCGAAAAAATTTATTTGAACAATACAAATCAGATTTTTACCTTGGGCGGCGACAAGTCGAATGTTGGAAATATTCGTGAAACATTTTTTTTCAATCAGTTAAAAGCAGTGGCGAAAGTAAATTATACGAAAATTACCGACTTTTTGGTTGAGGATAAATATTTGTTCGAAGTGGGAGGAAAAAACAAAAGCTATCAGCAGATTGCCGATATTGAAAATTCTTATCTTGCGATTGATAATATCGAATACGGATTTGGCAACAAAATTCCGCTTTGGTTGTTCGGATTTTTGTACTAATTCAGCCTTCGTCGGAATTCGCTGCAAGTAATCGCCGTGGCAACCGCAACGTTCAACGATTCTGTTGTTTCGGTTCCCGAAGGGTAATTGGGTATGTACAACTTGTGAGCAATGTGTCTGGCGACGGAACGGCTGATGCCTTTCCCTTCATTTCCCATGATAATCAATCCGTTAGCCGATAATGTTTCTTCGTATATGTTTTTACCTTCGAGGAAAGTGCCGTAAACCGGAAGGCCTGTCAAATCAGTTAACAGTTCGGGAAGATTAGTGTAAAAAACTTTGACACGGGCAATTGCACCCATTGTAGCTTGAACGGTCTTGGGATTGAAAATATCAACCGTATCGGGCGAACAAATGACGTTTTTTATTCCGAACCAGTCGGCCAATCGGACAATTGTTCCCAGATTTCCGGGATCTTGTATGCCGTCTAAAACCAAGTTCAAATTTTGTTTAAGTTCTTCTTTATCCAAAAGATAATTGGGTTGTTTGAAAATGGCGATTACGTCTTGCGGCGTTTTGAGCAAACTGGCTTTTTCGATGTCATCTCCTTCTGCCGCAATCAGTTCTCCGGCGCGGATATCGCCTTGTTGAGCCATCCATGAAGGTTTGGCAATCAACAATTCACATTCGAAAAAAGGTAAAATATCCCTTACCAGTTTGTTTCCCTCCGCTAAAAAACATCCCGATTCGGCACGGAATTTTTTCATATCCAAGGAACGAATGTATTTAATTTTGCTTTTGCTTACCATTTTTCTTACAATTTCAGCGACAAAATTAATAAACTATTTTGAATAAAATAAACAAAAAGTACAATGACGCAAAGACACTAAGAAATTAATGCATAAAATCAAATTTTTCATGTACATTTGTAGTTTAAAATTGAAAAATGTTCGAATGAGGGTTTTTTACCGGAAATATTTATCGCTTTTAACCATTGTATTGGGCTTATATTCGTGTAGCGCAACCAAATTCGTTCCTGATGGGGAATATCTTTTGGATAAAGTCAAAATAAAATCGGATATGCCTGAGTACAAGACTTTTGAATTGAAGCCGTATGTTCGTCAATCGCCTAATTATAAAATGTTTGCTTTGAATAAGACAAAATTTCAGCTCTATAATCTGGCGGGAAAAGACAGTTCAAAATGGATCAACAGGTTTGTTAAAAAAATCGGGGAACCACCGGTTATTTTTGATTCGACTTTGGTTTACAAAACGGCGTCCGAATTCAGGAAGTTATTCATTAACAAAGGATACCTTCATGTTGATGTTTCGTCCGAAATAAACCTGAAAAATAAAAAAGCCGATGTAATTTACCGAATTAAAGGAAACGAACCTTACCGGATCCGGAATTATTCATCAACCATCGAAGACGAAGAAATCGGCAAAGAATTAACCAAATATAATTCTTTGATAAAAGAAGGTATGTTGTTTGACCGCAACATGCTGGATAAAGAAAGGATGCAGATTTCCAATTTCCTTCGCAACCGGGGATATTACGCTTTCAACAAAGACTATATTTCTTACGACGCCGACAGCGCTTTGAATAACTTTTCAGTCGATTTGAATATGAAATTGGGACTTTTCCGGAATCTGTCGCCCGATGGAAAAACAATAGAGACACAACATCGAAAATATTATTTAAACAAAATTTATTTGTATTTGGATTTCGACCCCCTGAAATTGAATAATCCGGATGAATATATGCCTTCCGACTCTCTATTCACAAGAGGTTATACGATTTATTATCAAGGGAAAAAACCTTCGATTCGGGGGAAAACGCTGTTAAATAACTGCTTCATGGTTCCCCAAGGCGTTTATTCGCAATTGCAAGAAGAAGAGACATATTCTGCGTTTTCAGCTTTGAATGCCCTCAACAATATCCATATTCATTTTGAAGAATTTCTGCGGAACGATACCAATTGGTTGAACGTTGACGTCGTGACTCTGCCTGCAAAAAAGCAAACGGCAACTTACGCTGTTGAAGGAACTAATACAGCCGGTAATTTAGGCGTTGCCTCGTCGGTAAACTACACCCACCGGAATCTTTTCCGAGGTTCCGAAACGTTCAATTTCAAAGTGCGGGGCGCTTACGAAACCATCAAAAACTTTGACAATCCTTATACGGAAATCGGGGGGGAAGCATCGGTTCATATACCGAAATTTGTCGTTCCTTTTTTTCATATACCGAGAAATTTAAGGGCTTCGACGGAGTTTTCTCTAAGTTATAATCATCAAAACCGTCCCGAATACAACCGGATTTTACTTTCAGGCGGAATCAGATACGTTTGGCGGGAAGGAGAAGGTTTGTCGGCGCAACATCAATTTGATTTAATGGACATTGATTATGTATATTTGCCGAAAAAAGATTCTATTTTCATGAGCCGCTTGCCTTCGGGAGCCAAATATTTCGGCTATACCGACCAGTTTATCGTCGGATCGGGATATTCTTATTCCAAATCGACATTCGATCCGATACAGACACAACGGAATGCTTATTCTTTCCGCGCCTCTTTGGAATCGGCGGGAAATCTGCTGTATTTGCTGAACACAGCGAGTAATGTAAAAAAGGATGCACAAGGTTCGTATAAACTGTTCAACACCCTTTTTGCCCAGTTTGTGAAAGGAGATGTTAATTATGCTCGAACGATTGTATTCGACAAACAGAACTCAATCGCTTGGCGGATAGGCGGTGGAATCGGTTTCCCTTACGGTAACACTAAAATGCTTCCTTTTGAAAAACGGTATTATTCGGGAGGAGCAAATAGCGTGCGTGCGTGGTCGGTGCGCGAATTAGGACCGGGAAGATACCAGCGTGTCGATTCGACAACATTTTTCAATCAGTCGGGTGACATCAAGATGGATTTCAACATCGAATATCGCAGCCGTTTTTTCTGGAAACTGGAAGCAGCTGCATTTATTGACGCCGGAAATATCTGGACAATACAGAATTACGAAGGACAAGAAGGCGGAGCATTCAAATTCGACTCGTTTTACAAAGAGATGGCCATCGGTTACGGGATTGGTTTGCGTTTGGTAATGGACTTCTTTTTAATCCGGTTCGATTGCGGGTGGAAAGCCTACGACCCGTCCAAACAAGGGAAAGACGCATGGGTAATTACGAGTCCCAATTTTACCAATAACTGGGCTTGGCACATCGCAGTCGGTTATCCTTTCTGAAAATTTGCTTTTTAAAACAAATCTGCGTACCTTTGCAGACGCAAAAAAAACATAAACGTATGGTCTGGTAGCTCAGCTGGATAGAGCAACAGCCTTCTAAGCTGTGGGTCTTGGGTTCGAATCCCAACCGGATCACAAAAATATAAAAGAGTGTGTTACATATAGTTACACGCTCTTTTTATTTGTAATGACTCTAAATTAAGTTCACAATACAGTTTGCATATATTCATTTCATAGGCTTGAGTTGTTATCAAATATGGTTGCCGATTATAATGAGTGTGGCGGTTACAGTGCATCCACGTCGGACATCGTCAAAATGGAACTGGTGGGCGGTCTGCTCCGTCTGGAAGAACTGACCACCCTTGACGGAACGGAATTCACTTTCGCCGATATTGTCAGGGCATTTGGGGTTTATTATTTTTGTCATGATTCTATTTTTATTTTAATCATTTACAAGCCAATAGCCTCTTGTTTTGCCTATACGGGACAGTTTTCCTTTCTTTTTGAGGTCTGCTATTATACGTTCACAAGAACGATGACTAAGTCCGAATATATCAGCAAGTTCTTTTGATGAAATTTTATTATTCTCTTTTATAAAATTAATCATTTCTAATTCAACATTACCGCCATTACCGCCATTACCGCCATTACCGCCATCATCACCGCCATTATTGGTGACATTGGTGCCATCATCAGCGAAATAATCTTTACAGACAAACTGTATTTGAAAAGACATACCCACTTCTTTCCATTTTAATTCTATATCGGGAAAATTTTTCATCTCCTCGGCAATGACTTTTAAGCCGTTTCCCCATTGGTCAATAATACCCAGACGTTTGAAGACCGGCGCTATTATTTTATTTCGTACATCCGACTGACGACTTTCCATTGCCGAATAGTCTATGGAAGGTGGAAGCAGTCCGGGGCTTGTTATTTCTACCATATCATCATATACCGCCACCTTTATATCTTTGCCTGTCAGTGAAAAATCGCGGTGTACCACTGCATTCCGGATGGCTTCGCGAATTGCTTTAATCGGATATTCCCAACGCGAAACCGTATAAATCCCTTCTACCGTTGCGCCTTTGTTAATGTGGCGGAGTACAAAATTATATGCCTCTTCGGCTTGTAACCCAAGGTGTGTTTGAATGCTTTTTTGGTCGATAAAATCTTCTGTTCCTGTTCCTTTGAAGCGGGCACATTCTATTTTTGCATTGGGAAACAAACTGTTGCGCAATGGGTCGTCCGAAAACAGAATCATGGCGATAGTCGGATATTCTTTTTCTTGTTCGGTTTTGACGAGTTCCAATTTTCTTAAAACCTGAATATCCATTGTTTCTCCAGTCTTTTCCTTAAATAATTGTTTGAAGCCCTCCATATTCAACGTGTCGATAGGTTTTTCCATAACGATTTCGCTATCAAAAGAAATATTTCGGCGTTTGCGTTCCAATTCGGCAATAATGGCGTCGTCTGCCAATTTGTTGGTTGACCCGACACGGATATACGTCCCCTTCAATTTTCCTTTCTCTTTCAAGTAATAAGGCGGCATACTTCCTCTGTAAATACCCACTTTAATCAGGTGCTTATCATCTACTGTCAGGAACATGATTTCGGGCATGACAGGCGGATAGCAGCGGTCGTATATCAGGTTGCTGATTTGTTCTTCTATCGGAGGCAAATCATCTTCTGGCAATCCTGTTATTTCTCGCGGATTGTCGGATATACCGATATAGATTTCGCCTCCGGCATCGTTTGCAAAAGCAACCACTGTTTTTGCAAGGTCCGAATTGACGGGAACTTCGCCTTTAAATTCAAGACGACGCCCTTCGGGTAGCGTAATGAGTTTGTGAATATCTATCATAATTTCGAGTTTATTATTTTTGCCATGATTCTATTTCGTTTTCAACCAAATGAACATTTCGATTGGGTTTCGTTTTATTGGAGATTTAGCTGAAAGTGTATTATAATAATGAACAAACAAACACTGGAAGGTTCAAAAATCAACTGTACCACAAATCAATCAAAAACACTACCCTCTCAATTTCAAATAGAGTTTCAACGCAAATTGAAGCCAAAAAGGTTCCATTCGTTTACGCACCTGCTCCAGTGATTTCGTGATGGGAATATGTTGCGGACACTGCTTTTCACATCTACCGCATTTTATACACCGGCTTGCCTTGTAATTTTCTTGGAGGTCCATTGCGCGGGTACTGGTGGCGTATTGCTGAAAACCGGAAAACATACCGGTTACATAAGAAACGTTATAAGCCGTAAAACATCCGGGTATATTTACTTTTTGAGGACATGGCATGCAATAACCGCATCCGGTACACGGGATTTTGTAGGATTTATTGAATATGTCTATTACCGATTGAATGACCTCATTTTCATTATCGGTCAATGTACCCGGCATCGCATTTTCCACCGTTCCCATATTTTCTTTTAACTGTTCCTCTTCACTCATTCCGGAAAGCACAACCGTGACTTCCGGCTGATTCCACAACCAACGTAACGCCCATGCTGCCGGCGACAAGGTATTATTTGCCGACTGAAATAAATCAATGGCTTTTTCCGGAAGTCCATTTGCCAGTTTTCCGCCTAATAACGGCTCCATAATAATCACAGGAAGCCCTTTTTCCGACGCTTTTTTAAGTCCGGCCATCCCTGCCTGATAATTGATATTGATATAATTATACTGTATTTGACAAAAATCCCAATCATACGCATCCAAGAGAGACAAGAATTCATCATGAACGCCGTGGAAGGAAAATCCAATCTGTTTGATTTGACCTGCTTCTTTCTTCTTTTCAATCCATTCTTCAATTCCCAGTTTACAGAGATTTTCCCATAATTTCAATTCGGGAAGATTATGAATCAAATAATAATCAATATAATCCGTATGTAAACGCTGAAGCTGCGTTTGGAATAGAGTGTCAAAGTCATCATAATTCCGGCATTTCCCAAACGGCAGTTTAGTCGCAAGATACATTTTCTCCCGGATATTATTTTTTTGAATGATTTGTCCCAAAGTATCCTCACTTCCACCATACACATAAGCCGTGTCGAAATAATTGACTCCGTTTTGAATGGCCGTGAGAATCAGCTTTTCCGATTTACTTATATCAATTTGATTCAGATTCCGGGGAAAACGCATACAGCCAAATCCAAGCGCCGATAATTTGTTTCCTGATTTCAGGTCTGTACGATATTGCATAAGTTGTCTTTCTTTAAAAATTATTACGTTCGTAAGTTTCTCAGTATGTGTCCCATGCGTTCTTTTTTAGTTCGCATGTAAAATTCATTGTAAGGATTCGGCATAATTTCAATGGGAATATTTTCCACTATTTCCAAGCCGTATCCTTCGAGCGCCGCCCGTTTGACGGGATTGTTGGTTATTAACCGGATTTTAGAAATTCTCAAATCGCGAAGTATTTGTGCCCCAACCCCATATTCCCGCTCATCGGAAGCATGTCCCAAATGCAGGTTGGCTTCAACCGTATCCAGACCCTGTTCCTGTAATTTGTAAGCTTTCATCTTGTCCATCAAGCCGATACCACGTCCTTCCTGATTCAGGTAAACTACAGCTCCTTTCCCTTCTTTTTCAATCATCTCCAAAGACACATGCAATTGTTCACCGCACTCGCACCGCAAAGAGCCGAATATGTCGCCTGTGGCGCAGGAAGAGTGCATTCGCACCAACACCTGTTCGTCTTTCTCCCACGTTCCTTTTATCAGAGCGATGTGTTCCAAACCATTGGATTTCTGGCGGAAAGGAATCAGTTTGAAATGACCGTGTTGAGTCGGCATGTCCACCATTTCGCCTTTTTCGACCAAAGATTCATATTTCAACCGGTAAGCAATCAAATCTTTGATACTGATAATTTTAATATCAAACTTTTTTGATACTTCCAATAAATCGGGCAAACGAGCCATGGTCCCGTCTTCATTGATGATTTCAATCAAAGCGCCGGCCGGATAAAGTCCCGCCAGACGAGCCAAATCAACGGTAGCCTCGGTATGTCCCGTCCTTTTCAAAACGCCTTTCGAACGGGCGCGTAAAGGATTGACATGCCCCGGACGCGCCAAATCGGTCGGCTTTGTATTTATATCTGCCAGTGCTTTGATGGTTTCCGCACGGTCGAACATGGAAACGCCTGTCGTACAATCTCCGCCTAATTTATCGACGGTAACGGTAAACGGCGTATCGAAAATAGACGTGTTTCTCGATACCTGCATTTCCAATTCCAACTCCTGACAACGTTCTTCGGTAATCGGCGCACAAAGAAGGCCTTTGCCGTAAGTCATCATGAAATTGACTTTATCCGGTGTAATTTTTTCTGCCGCAATGATAAAATCACCTTCATTCTCACGGTCTTCGTCATCGACAACAATCAAGAATTTCCCTTCCCGAAAATCCACAATTGCTTCTTCAATCGTATTTAACTGTCCCATATATATATCTAATTCATAATTTTCAATTCTCAATTCTCAATTTTCAATTCTTTAATGATTTCCTCGTTCACTTTCATCGAAGTCCTGAGGTCATTATTTATTTGTTTCTGTTTCAATGTATAAATCAAATACAAAGTAATTCCTGCCGGAAAAATCAAGCAGCAAGTCCATCTTCCGGCCGGTTTATCCAAAAAGCCAAACCGCAAGGGATTGATAACCGGATAATCCATCAATTTACCGATAATCAGATTTTCTTCCGTATTTCTTAAATCTTCTATCAGGGCTTCCATCCGGGCAAGCAGATTTTCCAGTTCTTTGTCTCCAAAACCGGTTTTCCAAAACGAAAATTTTCTGTCTTTTGCCAAATATTGTTTTACATTCACATTCCAAGTTTGCATGGAACGCACATCTTCTTCATATTCAGGCGAAACCATAACAACTTCCTTCCGGCTGTAATTTCGCATTTCCCGTTTCCCGATAAGCCGTTGAAAAACATCTTTCCACGCATCGGGATTCATCATAACCGAATCATTGACCGCTTTATATGTAAAAAAAGCGCCCAACGAAACAAGCAGCAACGTACTCAGCCACATGCCTTGCCAAACCGGCCAGACGCCTTGTTTGGCCATCTTGAAGCCGAACAAATCGACGGTATAATATAAAATGAATATGAAAACGGATAATACGGTGGGAAGACCCAACCCGCCTTTGCGGATAATGGCGCCCAAAGGCGCACCGATGAAAAAGAACAGCAAACAAGCTAAAGAGTATGAAAACCGCCGGGTCAATATAATCTGATGTCCCCGGAATTCTCTTTTCCTCACCTCTTGGTTCATCAACCGGAATCTGAAATCATTGTTCAGGACTTCAATTTTTGATTTGCTCCCTTCGAGTATTCTTATTTGCTCTCCGATAGAAGCTTGCTTGAAATATTTCTCAAAATCGTCTGTATATATTGTGTCTTTTTTCTGAAATTGTGTTTCTCTGAAATTCCGTCCGGTAAAAGAATTGGAATAAATCTGGTTGACGAATATCGGGCTTTCCATCCGATGGATGCTATCATTTACAATCTTGGCAGAATCGATAAATGTAACCAACTCCATGGTACTCTTGGTGATATCTCTGTCACGCATGAACGATTCGTCCGCCATATTGAAATTTTCGTTGTGAGAAATCAGGATTTGACGGAAAGAAAATGATTCCCGTTTGTAAGAAATCTGCTCGGGCGCTCCGCGATTGGATTGCCGCATATTCATATTTTGGAACTGCTCGCCGCTGAACAGCGTAAGCACCAGGTATTCTTTGTCGTCCGACATTTTCATGCGTCCCGAATCGGCCAAGACTACGACAGCATTATCGTAACCTCCCGAAAAATCATAAATCTTTACATCCCGGAGTACGCCGTTCTTATCTTTTTTCCGGACATAGACATTATAATTCGGAATTTCCTTGGAAAACGTACTTTCCGGAATGGCCAACTCCGGCGATTTCTGTCTGAGCGAGTAAACGATTGTCCACAATTTGCCTTCTGCCTTTGGAGCAATACTATTTTGAAAGATAAAATCAATGACCGTGATAAAAGCAATCAGGATAATTAAAGGTTTCATGATTCGCATCAAAGAAATTCCAGCAGACTTAATCGAAAGTAATTCAAGATATTCACCCAAGTTCCCGAAAGTCATCAGCGAAGCCAGAAGAATGGACAAGGGCAGTCCCAAAGGTACCAGATAAAGTGCGGCATAAGCAAACATTTCGAGCAGGACTTTTATCTCAACTCCTTTGCCTACCATATCTCCCACGTATTTCCAAATGAACTGCATCAGCAGAATGAAAAGGCATACGCTGAACATTACCAAAAGCAATGGCAAAAAGGTTTTTATCAGAAAAGAATAAAGTCTTTTAATACGAAACATACCCAATTATTTGTTTGCAAATTTACGTGATAAAAATGAATTATCATACACAGATGCCGAAAAATCAAAAGTATTTCATCAAAATAAAAAATAAAATATTTCCAGAGAACCCCATTATTATTTCGTAATTTTTTGTAATTTTGCCCCCAATCTTTTTTCACCACAAAAACTATCAATATGATACAAATATCTACCATGGATGTAATAGAATGGGCAAGAAACTTCTTGAAAAACGCCGATTCCGAACTAACACCTGATGAAGTGAAAGAACAAAAAAAGTTCGCTTCGCTTGTTCAAACCCCTCAGTA
>BNTV01000025.1 GCA_025996865.1 Bacteroidia bacterium | reverse complement strand
AGTAACCGTCTAGGAAGCCGGCTTGGGCGTAGCATCGCCGCAGGCATTGCTCGCCGACACATTGATGACAACCGTGCCGTCCGCAGAACCAAATTTGATGGATGCCGTGTTGCCGCTTGTGTTTTCCACCTGAGCATCGCCGGAGGCTATCAACCACTGGTAACTGCCGTTCACGGCGTTGGTCATCGTAGCCGTATAGGTTTCCGACGTGCCGGTATAGGGAGTCGCATTACCTGCAATAGAAAGGTTCTGCGAGAAACCTGTTGAGTTACTCACGGTAAAGGTAGCGCTCACGTCCGACACACAATTTCCCGCGCTCACGGCATATACCGTGTAATCGCCCAAAGCGCTTACGACATGCGAATTCGTAGTTTCGCCGGGAAGCAAAACGCCGTCCTTATACCATTTGTAGGAATCGGCGCCCGCACTCACAGCCGTCAGCTGCGTGTTGCTTCCGCACTGCACCGCACCTGTGTTGGACGTAACTATCGGTTTGGCAGGCGGGGTGCTTGTCGAAATGTTGAATTGGGCGTATTGTGCCTGCGTACAGGCATTTGTCTTGGAAGCTACGCATTGCAAAATGGGGTAACCCTGCACGGCAATAACCGTTGTGCTGATCGTAGCGCCTGTACCGAGCGTAAGACCATTTTGGGCGTCGCCCGCATACCAGGTATAGGTAACACCGGCTTCCGGATTCTCCACTTCGAGCAAGAGCGAGCCGCCGGCGCAAAGATTGATATTGTTGCCTGAAGGGGTAACGCCATTCACCTTAAAATTGAAGGGGGTAATACCGGTTTGTCCGGCGGCGGGGTCAAGCTGTACGGTTACACTGTTGGATTTTTGGCTCGAACAGGGGCCATCTTCCACTACGGCAAACCACGTGCCGATTTCCGCATCAATGGGTGAGCCGGTGAGGGCTGTTCTCACACCGTTTTTATACCAATGTATGACACCACTTGTAGCAGCGGAGGAAAAAAGCGGTATCGTGCCGCCTGTAGCGCAAACGTATCCGTTGTTTATACCCGCAATAACCGCCACGGACGCAGGCGCGGCGCCGCTTCCGGAAAGCATGACATTGATGCTTTTAGAGGCAGGGCAACCGATTTTATCGCAGTAAACAACGTAAGTACCACCTTGGGTGGCGATATATTCGGCGCCGCGTCCGACTTCCCGTCCGTTTTTTGACGCCATTACCGAAATAATAAGCTCCGATTGCTTGCGCGTTATCCTCGATAATTTTCAAATTGTGTTTTTTAGCGATGGCTTCCAATTCTTCCGACCAGCAAACACGGCCGTAGAGATGGACAACCATAATCGCCTTGGTACGAGGAGTAATGTGCGATTCAATTTTCGAAATGTCCATATTATACGTTTGGATATCCGGTTCCACCAAAACCGGTTTTAAACGGTTATCGGTAATTGCCAAAATGGAAGCAATGAATGTATTCGCCGGTACAATTACTTCGTCGCCTTCTTCCATCACGCCTGATTCGATATAGGCTTTTAGAATCAAACGCAAGGCATCCAAACCGTTGGCGCAAGTAACGGTATGGCGTACTCCAACAAACGCCGAAAGTTGTTTCTCAAATGCAGCGATTCTTTCTCCCTGAAGAAACCAACCGGAATCAATCACCTCTGCTGCAACACGCTTTAATTCATCGGCATATTGCGCATTTACTTTTTGTAAGTCTAAAAAAGGTATCATATCACAATCATTAACATTTTATTTATGTTATCTTCTTCTTAACTTCGAAATTACTAATTTCCATAAACCTATTTTTTCATTCAATTTTTTATATGAATAAACTGATGACACGATAAACAATATAAAACAGGGAATATAAGCAAACGGATGACCTTTAACATAAATGACTAAAAAGCATATTATACTCAATATAAACTGGTACAAAAACATTTTATTAAAGTCTTTATTAAACGTTATTCCATATTTTTTTTTCGCCAACAAAAACATTGCAATAAAATACAACAGATAATTTATCGAAAATGCAATTCCCACACCCATCAAACCATATAAACAGTATCCTGCAATATTTAAAACCAAAAATATGCTATTGCTTACAAGTTCCGATACCAGAAACAGTTTATTATCTCCTTTGGCAACAATAATGCTATTTAAAGCCCAAGAAGCAGTTTTAAACATTATACCTAAGATTGTCCATTGAACAAAATCGATTATCGGCATAAAATCACTACTCAAAAGCAATCTCAACAACGCCGGAAGTAAAGTAAGATATAAAATCATCAAAGGAGCAATGATTAAAATAGCAATCTCACCTTGTTGATTAACCGCTTCAGTCATTCCATCTCTGTTATTTTGCAAATTGACCAAACGCGGAAAATAATCGACCAACATGGCAGTAAAAACCAAACCCACATACCGGTTCGTCATAGACCAACCGGCATTGTACAAACCGACAGCTTCTTTCCCCGATTGATTCAAAATATACAAGGTGGTCAAATAAGCCAACAATTGTCCAGCTAAACTACTCAATGTCATAAACACGCCTAATGTGATCATTTTCTTTCCCTGAAAAAAAGACTCCTTATAAGTAATATCAACAGGTACGAATTCAATCTTCTTCGAATAATACCACGAAAACACCAGCATCATTAAGGCCGTCAATATAATCGTCGGCGCAATGCCATTAATCCCGTAAAAATAATAGAAAGGAATAGAGACTATCAAACCGGCCAAAGCGCTGTAAAACCCTGTTTTAGCCGTATCTTTCAACCTCCTGAATCCCCTCAACAAAGCCTGCTGACCGTTACTGACCGCCACAAAAAACACGCTAATTGAAAGTGCCACAAAAGTCCACGTATAATCGTACTTTCCAAGACCGGCGCCGTTTTCGACATTCTCCACCAACCATTTACTCAGTAAAGGAGAAAAGAAGATAACAACCAATACGCCGCCTATTCCTGTCCACAACGACCATCGCTTAATAGTCGCAGCAATTTTGCTTGTCTTTTCCGTATTTCCTTCACTATTGGCTTCGGCAATATCCTTTATTCCGCCAAAACCAATCCCTAATCCTGTGATTGTACCCACCAAATCCATCCCGGATTGCAACAATCCATTGATTCCATAACCTCCAATACCCAAAAAAACGGCAATAACTTTCGAACGAAAAAAACTGACCAATATGTTGAAGACTTGTATGCCTCCAAACAAACTTGTCGCCTTGAACGTTTCTTTATATGTGTTTGTCGATTCCATTATCAATCAAATATTTTCTGAAATTCGCCACATTTATTGTAAATGGATCATGAAGCGTATTTGTCCGGACTTTCACGCCGGGGACCTCTTCCATAAAATACCGGACGTCGGCGCCAACAACCGTTGCTACTGTTGAGAAAACGACTGACGGATTTTTTGTTTTACTTAGAATTATTATTTTATTCCGGATATTGCAAAAAAGCAGATTGGTAAATGCGGCGCCGGAACCACCGATAATCCATTCAGCTTGGCTGAAAAGACTGATTTGTTCCCGGAATGAAAGTTCATCGGCGATTACTTCTTCAAAGCCAAATTCGGCGCATAACCGCATCAGTTCCTCTTCATTGAACCGTCGCCTGCCGCTCGCCGTCTTTCTGGATAAAAAGACACGCTTTGCAAATGTCTTGGGTGAAGCATAAGGTAACAGATATCGACGCAAATCATCCAGTGCATCTTTGTCATATTGCACGTCAGATGGCCGGCCATCGTTATCATCTCGGTTGTTGGGCGGAATAAAGTTGGGACAATTAATAAAATACAATTCACCGACTTCATAGTATTCATCCCGATCAACACCTATTAATGGATATCCTTTTTCATTGACAATATCCAATAATTCCTTAAATTGGGGAATGTCCAAACACTTTTGACTGACCAGCACGGGTACGTCCGTCGGAATCTGCAATTCGTTCAACTTGCCGAACTTTATTACAAATTCATAAAGGAAATGATAGTAATTCCACGCATAGTTTCCGCCCATCCAGACGGCTTTGTCTATCATCCGCTTCCGTCCTTTCCAATAGCTTACTTTCCTGTTTTTCAGTTCGATTATCTTATAATCCGTGTATAAATACCGATTTTCAGCATCATAAAAAGGCAAGTCATACAAAACATTTCCCGACGGAAAAACAATAAGGTTGGAATCGCCCAGTAAAGCGACATTCTTCAAACGAACGGCATATTGAATGTATTCCAAGCCTTGCAACAAACCCAACGGATCTTCCCATACAAAAAATGGCGGGGAATACCATAAAGCAGTTTTCCGGCTGTACAATATATCTGTCTCCGAATCCAAGTCATTGAATGAAATCAATCGGCCTGAAAAGACACCGTATTTAAACTGTAGATAAAGGTAATTCTTCAATCGCTTTATCAAGTGTAATTTAATCTTTTTCCCGATCCGAATCAGTTGATCTTTATTATTCATGTGTAATTAATTTGTTTTTTTATGAAACTAACGAATCTTCCGTAATATCGTAAATTCTCGCAAGACCTTGTCGCACACTATCTACCGAAAACATAAAATAATAATCCACCCCTTCGGCTTCCCTGTTTTTATAGTTCCTTATCCATTCTTTCTGATTTTCAATACCCGGAGAAGTTTCATGAATATATCTACTTAAACGGGGATCGGTGCGCAAAGCCACAATAAACTCCGCCAGTAAAAACTCGGATGTGTTCAAAATCTTTACAATCACAGGAAGAAAAGCAGTGTATATAATCATTAACGGCGCTACAACTAATATGGCAATTTCCGACTGTTGATTAACGGTTTCAGCCATTTCTTTCTTATTGGATTGTACCCCGACTAATCTTGGAAAATAATCAATCGAAATAGCGGTAAAAACCAGTCCCACATACCGGTAAGTCATGTTTGCACCGGTCGTATATAGCCCGACTTTTGCCATATCCATACCATCGCTAAAAGAACCGAACAAGCCGGTTTTCGCGGTATCTTTCAATTTTCGAATGCCTTTCAGTATGGCTGTCTGGCCACCGCTTACCGCTGTCATGAGCAAAATCACCGAAAGAAGTATAAAATCCTTATAATCACTCGAATAATCAATACCAACATCTCCTTCATTAAAGGTCAATTTGTACAACAAAGGAGAAAAGAAAATAACAACCAACATGCCGATAATCCCTGTCAGCCAAGCCCATCGCCTGACGGTAACCATTGTTTTACTGATTTTTTCGACATCGTTTTCTCCATTAGCCGCCGCAATGTCTCTCACTCCCGAAAAACTAATTCCCAAACCGGTAGCCGTACTGATTAGATTTAAGGGTTGTTGTATCAAATTATTCAGACCTACTCCAACCGTTCCCAACAATTCGGCAAGAACTTTGGAACGAACCAAGCCGATGATAATGTCAAAAACCTGTACTCCGCCGAAAAGACCGAAGGATTTAACAACTTGTTTATATGAATTTTTTGTATCCAATTTATTACCGTATTAATTTCATAACATGTTCAATATACTTTTGTTTATAAATTAAAACACGCGCTCTCATTTCTTTACTCAATGCAAGATAATACGTTAGGGCGGCAATAACCATTATTGACGACAAAATAACCAAAATCAACCTCAACCAACCTTCTGCCAATGACAAACGGATAAACACCGGCAGTATAGCCGATGCGAACAATATGGTCAGACAGGGTGGAAAAACTTGTTTTAAAAATCTCGCAACAGAAAACGCATTTATTAACGATTTTAATATAAACAGTGTAGCAAAAAATACTATCCCGTATATACAAATTGTTGTCAGTATGGGTATATACATATTTTTAACCAACCGCAATAATAAATAGGCAATTATCGGTGCTGACAAACCGATTGTTCCGGTTATAATGTTAAAATTTTTCATTTTGCCGGTGGCAGCAACTCCAAAAGTCAAATTCATTCGCAGGATATCTACCAACAACATCACGATAAATAACTGGCAAAAAATATCGGCATATTCCGGCGTATTTTTCAACCAAATACCAAGGATAAAATCTATTTCCAAAATAATCGGTACTGACAAAGCAACAAGTAATATAAAAGAATACTTCGTTGCGTTAATCATTAAATTTTCCATTTCCCTTATTTCATTCTTTGCATAGTATTTAATTATTTGAGGTTTTACGGCCGTCAAAAAATCCATTGAAAATGCGCTTATCGCCGTACCTACCTGTGCGGCTATTCCACAAGCGGCATTGACCGCTACGCCAAAAAACAAATTTAATATCACATTGATCCCCTGTTTGCTGAATGTGTATCCCATATTCCCCAATAAATTCCATACAGAATAGGAAAAAATCGGATAGATAATCGTTTTATCAAATGAAAACTTGTATTTGGATTCTTCAAAATGTTTTATACAATACACTCTATATATCAAAGTAACTATAACAGAAACACATAAAGTGAGTATGGCATAAAGTATCAGTTTATCAAAATTTCCTATCAACAATAAATAAACAATCAACAATTTTAAACACGTACTCAGGATTTCAACATAAGCATAAACATCCATTTTCTCATGCGAAATAATAGAGGCGGTATAGGGTACTTGCGTAATCGATACGACGGAACTCAACAATGCCAAATGATAAACCCATCCGGCAGCAACCAGTCGCCCTTCGGGAATAACCATCTTGTTTTCCAGATACCATAAACCGATTGTTTCTCCCAACACAAAGATTATCAATGCAATGATAATGTGAACAGTCAATGAAGCGGAAAAAGTCTTCTTTAGTTTTTCTTTATTATCGCTTCCCAATTCAAAAGTGAGAAATCGGGCGCTCGCACCGGCCATCGCATTGTTGATAAAATAAAACATCACAATAAGGCTACCGACAACTGCGTTAATCCCAAAATCATCTACACCTAACACATCTAAAACAATCCTGGAGGTATATAAACTTACACCCATGGAAAACAACAGTCTTACATATAAAAAGATTGTATTCCTGGCTATACGTTTATTATTTTCAGCTACCGACGACATTGCGTTTCTAATATATATATTTTTGTTTACCCGTTTTTATCAATATACTCTTTGATGATCATTGTACATTTTTTCGCCCCTTTTTCATTGAAATGGTCATTATCGCCCATATCGGAATCATCAAACAAACCGGAATCATATAAATCTATCAATTGTACATTTGATGCCTCTTTATAATCACCTAACAAAGAATACGTCTTTTTATACAATTCCTCCTTAGAAGGCAGATTATCCTTCAGTTTTGTGGAATATGGCGGAATTACAAAAAAGATATTTTTTTTATCTTCAATGACTTGTTCTATTATTTTTTTTATCCAAATCATTTGGTCCGGCTCTCTCTGGTTCTCTCTTAAGATTGTTTTTGCTCTGGACCCGGCATCCGTTGACAGCATAAAAAAATTTTTTGTTTCATAACCCCTATAATCATCCGGAACATCCATCCTGATTTTTTCACACTTTCTGAGAATTTTCCGCTCTATTTTTTCATCAATAAATCCGTCTTCCTGATACGGAATATCAAAAAAGTATTTATAGGAAACCATCCTGTACTTTTCATTTAACCTTATTGAGGACATTCCGCTGGCAAAACCATTCATGATATAAACTACATTTTTCAAATTAGGAAACATTTCTTTGGATTTCAAATATAAATGATAATTAAAATATACATCGCTACTTGTCAATCCTAAGTTATATGAATTATCAATCCATTGCGGTAAAAAAGTATAATCTGTGTTAGAACCTCTGATTGCTATTGTTTCTATTGTAGCTGCATGATTTAGGAGTCCCTGCTTTTTCTTGTATGCATAAACAAGATTCTCCTTACTGTCAAAATATCTATTCTTGTAAATTTTATATTTTATGTATCTGTCTATTATATTTTTAGGAAATATTTTTTTTAAGAAATCTTTCATCTTTTTTCTTTTTAATTCTGTGATTGCAATTGCATAACTTTCATCGCCCGCCCGATATGTTTCTGTTTCCCTTGGTTGAAACCTTCCGGCAATATTTTATAATAAATATTCAATTCGTCGGTTTTAATAATTTCGGGACCGAATGATTGTACAAACCGATGCGTATTATTGTCGCGGCGGGCATCGCTATACAAAATTTTTTTATCTAAAAATTCAAATCCTATTTCGGAACTGATGATATTCCCAAGTACGGAAGCTCCTAAAAAAGCATCGGGCGAAAACACCCAGCTTCCCTGCGTAAACGAATCTTCCGTAATATCGTAAATTCTCGCAAGACCTTGTCGCACACTATTTACCGAAAACATAAAATAATAATCCAAACCTTGTGCTTCCCGCTTTTTGTAGTTCCTTATCCATTGCTTCTGGTCTTCAACACTGGGAGAAGTTTCGTGGATATACCTGCTCAAACGGGGATCTGTACGCAAAGCCACAATAAACTCCGCATCATCCTCATTCACAAGCCGGACTTGCAATCCATAACGTTCCAAAGTAAAATCTTCCGGTAATTTTTTCATACTTTTCATACTGTAATATTGATTGTTCTCCCTCCGTCAACAAACAATTGTTGACCGGTAATCCAACGCGCATCATCACTCAGTAAAAACTTTACCGCACCGGCTATGTCCGAAGGCGTTCCCGGCCCAAGCGGATAAGTAGCATCTACTTTTTCCGTAATTTCCTCATTCTGATAGATTTGTTCCGTCATCGCCGTCCGAACGCCACCCGGTAATACGGAATTGACTCGCACGGCAGGCGCCAACTCAACAGCCAAACAACGCATCAATCCGTCAACCGCCGATTTGGAAGCGGCATAAGCGCTCATGGCTTTTACTCCGAAATTACTTACATTGCTGGAAATCAAAACTATACTTTTCAAAGCGCCTTGATTGACTTTCCGTTTCATCAAGACTTTGGCAATCATTCCCGCCGAAATCACATTCACATCGAAAGATTGCCGGAAAGCATCGACAGACAGAACTTTTAACGGTAACATTTTCATATATCCCGCCGAATGTACGAATCCGCCGACTACACAATTATTTTCCAACAAAAAATGAGTCAATGATTCTTCCACTCCGTTTACATCCGACAAATCAAATTCCCATATCAAATGTTTACCGGCCGGACTACATGCAGCTAAAGTTTTCATCAGCCGTTCCTTGTCGCGGCCATGGAGAATGACCGGATTATTTTCCGACAGTCGAACAGCGATTTCGCGCCCAAAGCCCGAAGAAGCGCCCGTGATCAAAATGTAAGATTTTTGTTCCATTTCACAGTCTGTAAATTCCCTTCAGGGGGTTGGGGGTAATAACAGCTCTTTCAAGCCTCCAATGGTTTTTGCATCCCGAAGTTCTTTGGCGGAAATGGTTACACCATGATTTTCATCTGCCAAAGAAATAATTGTCAATTGGGTCAACGAATCCCAAGCGTCAAAATCTTCCAGATTATCATTTAAATCAACGGCGTCCACTTCAAAAATATCAGCCATTTGTTCCAGAAATTCATCCATTTTCAATAATATATAATTTCGTTAAACTTCAATTTTTCTAATTTTTGCACAATCGCCGCCCAAGTCAACCCAATGCCAAAACCGGAGAAACAAACCTCATAAGAATGGGTAAGTGCAACATCACCTAAATTAAAACTCACAGCCGTTGGAATCGTGGCTCCACTTGCATTCCCGAAATTTTCAACGACATTCGACGGCATTTTTTCACGCGGAACCCCTATTTTATCGGCCAACTTATTAAGCATAAATTTATTCGGTTGATGAAAGAAATAATAATCAATTTCGTCCGTTGTTTTCCCGGCAATCTTCAAAAGTTCTTCAATCATCGGGGGAACTTTGGTTTGTACAAAATTGAAGACTTCATCCCCTTTCATCACCAGATTTTCCAAACTCCGGAAATTTCCATTTTCATCTTCTTTCACTTCAGCGGTTTCCGGCGTGCCCGGCATTTTAAAGCCTCCGGCAGGTATCTGTATTGCAGAAGCCCCTCTCCCATCCATATTTACCACGGCATGGATTGTTTCGGGAGTTTCACTCCGTTCGACAACAGTCAGACAGGCAGCATCGCCTACAAGCGGATAACTGTTGCGGTCGCGTTTGCTCACTTTATGGCTGAGAACGTCCGCATTTATCAGGAGTACCTTTTTAATCTCCTGTTGTTCAAGCAGTGAATAGGCCTGCATCAACCCTATAACAAATCCTCCGCATCCCTGGTTGATGTCCATACACAACATGTCTGTCCCGAGGTCTGCTTTTCCCTGAATAATATTGCTCGTGGCCGGCAAAAAATGTTCGGGAGATTGTGTTACAAGTATCAAAGCGCTGATATCTTCTTTTTTAATCAATTGATTATTCAACAAATAGTTGATACCAAAAACGGCTAAATCCGAGACATTCGTGTTTTCATCCACAATGCGATGTTTGTTGAAACCCATGGCCAATTTCAACTTCATTGATTTGGCCGGGGAAAAATTATAATTGTCCATTTCTTCCTCAAAGAGGACTTCCCGTTGAGGCAAAACCGTCAATATTCCACAGATACGCTTATTATGGTAGGTAAATTTCAAACTCATTTCACTCCGTTTTTCTTTAATAAAGCTTCTATTTTTTCTGCCGATGAAAAATTTTCGGGCACGACATCCATTCCGTCAATCGAAATACCCAATTTTTCGTCGAGTGTATTGACAAGCATTATCACGTCAAAAGAGTCAAGCATCCCGGCTTCAATAAAATCAACGTCCTGAGTGAAATCAAATTCAGGACGCAATTCCGTTAAAATTTCAATAATCTGTTGTTTCATGTGTAAATAATTTGTTTTTTCATGCTCTTTGGTGCAACTTTTGCATGCGGGTTTCATATATTTTATTTTTTCATTATTATATCAAACAATTGTTCCTGTTCAAAACCATAATGTTTATACCGTACAATTGCATTTTCGTTAGAAGCAATTACCCAAAATAGTTGCCGCCTGGTATGACGACATTCATAAAAAAAGCGTCTGAGCATTGCTGAGCCGATTTTCCTGTCACGATAAGCCGGATGTGTAAACCAATACCGCAAATAAGAAGTCAAACCGGCAATCTCAAATATGACAATCCCAATTATCAACTCATCTTCTAAAAAAACAATAACTCTTTTATCTTCAATCCATTGCAAAATATCTTCCTTTAAAGGAATTTGTTCGCTGTATCGGTCAAAATAGGTTTCCAAAAGAGCTTGTATTTCTTCTGTCTGTTCCGAATTTGCATATTCTATATTTGAATTTTGCACATACGGACTGTCTATCTCTTTTATCCGGCTCATCCTGAACAATTTAGAATATGCACTAAACCCAGCCTGTTCAAACTGTCCCGAAATCTGCCGGATATCAGCATCTATCCCAATAATATCGGCAACAAAAATCTCATTCCGATACTGTTTTATCAATTGTTGTAAGCCTTCCGACAAGTCGTTTATACCTGTTGCCCAATAATAAACATGATAAAAATCGTGATCTTTGTATAGGATAAAAGCACATCTACCAAATGTAACCGTATAAATCAATTCGTTTTTTATCAGCAAATTACAACGAGATTCACCCATAAAAAAATTGGTTATAAACCTTTCGTTGTATGATTTTATATCAACGGTCAGTTGTCGGATATGATTATAATCCCGAACAATTTCCATCACATTACCTTTTTACGATATCTATCATTTCAGCCAGTTTCAACCGGTCGATTTTCCCATTCGCACTGAGCGGGAATTTTTCCAATCGGTGATATTTCGTCGGTACCATGTATTTCGGGATAAACAGCAGGATTTTTTTCCGAAATTCGCCGATACTCAATTCATCAGCAGCTTGATAAAACATTACAATTTCTTTGTTCGCACTGTCATAGACGACGCAAGTTACATCAACCAATTCCGTTCCCAGAACTGCATTTTCAATTTCGCCCAATTCAATTCGATAACCGTTGTGTTTGATTTGAAAATCTTTGCGTCCGACATACATCACCTCTCCGCGCTCGTTCCAGTAAGCCGTATCGCCTGTACGATAAATCATTTCCGGATAATGTATGTTGAGCGGGTTTTGTACAAAAGCTTTCGCTGTTTTTTCAAAATCATTATAGTAACCCATCGCCAAAGAAGATCCTCTCACGCATAACTCACCCATTTCATTGACTTTGCCAGCCCGATTATCGTCGGTAAGAATTAAAATCCCACTGTTTCTGCACGGCTTTCCTATCGGCAAAGGTTCCTCGTCGGAAAATTCCCTATCCACAATGTAATAGGTAGAATCGACTGTAATTTCCGTCGGGCCATATAAATTGGCATACAAACAGTCAGGCAAATTTTTCCGCCAATAATTGAGGTGTTTATTAGGCATTACTTCGCCTGCAAACAGAATTTTTTCAAGATATTCGGGTTTCTTTTGTTCAAGCAGCTTATAGTTTGCCACATTGATAAGCACAAACGGCACCCAAAACACAAAATTTATCTTTTTCTCATTGAGTAAATCAATCAGTTTGGCAGGAAATGCATAATGCTCTTCCGGAACAATAACTAAAGTGGCGCCGGCGCCAAACATCAAATAAAGGTCGAGCGTCGAATTGTCGAAATAGAAAGGCGCCTGATTGGCAATGATTGCTTTTTCATTGATGTTAAAAGTCGAAATCGCCCAGTCAATATAATCAATAACTCCGCGATGAGAAATGACCACTCCCTTGGGATTTCCGGTTGAACCGGAAGTAAAAATCGAATAGACAGGATCGGTATCTATCACCTGTTCTAACTGCTTTTGAATCAAATCTTCCCGTACAGAAGAATGTTGTTCGGCATCTTCAATAAGGATAATTCTTCCTTTGAAAAAAGATTTAAGTTTGTCGTGATTCGCCTTATTCGTTATAACTACTTTAGAATAAAGGGAATCAAAAGTGTTTTTAATACGGCTTTCCGGCGATTTCAGGTCAACAGGAACATAAAAATTCCCGGAATAATTAATGGCTGCAAAACTGACAACCATGTCGCATCCTTTTTGCATATAAACAGCAACAGGTTTGTTTAGCAAGCCTTGTTCGATAATAAGTCCTGCGAGCGCCTGCGCCTGTTTTTTTACCTGACTAAAAGTCAATGATTTATGAATATCATCAATCGCCGTTTTATTGGGGAATAACTGCACCGTTCTATCCAGATATTCCGTAACATTTATTTGCATGTTTTCATTTTTATAAATTCGTTATAATTCCTAATGTAATCATTGGCATCGTATCTATGAGACGCCAACACCAAACAGATAGCTCCTGAAGAGAAGTTCGTCAAATCCCGCCAGATTCCCGGTATAATGTGCAAACCGTAATAAGGCCGATTCAATGAAACGGTCTTTTTGTTGCACCCATCATCAATCGTTATATCAAAACTGCCACTCACCGCGACAATCAATTGCTGCAACTCCTTGTGGGCATGACCGCCTCTATCTTCACCACCCGGAACATCATACAAATAATATACCCTGTTTATATCAAACGGTATATCCATTGAATTATTCAAAGCGGTAATATTCCCTGCCCGGTTATGTATTTTAGGCAAAGTTAATACATTACAATTAAAAACAGTAGCATCAAGCATTTTTATTTTTCAATTGAAGATAGTTTTCAAAATCCGTAATATAATCGTCCTCTTCGTAAATCGTTGAGGCTAAAACCATAGCAACTGCATTGGTTGAAAAATTCTGCATACTCCGCCAATACATTCTCGGAACAGAAAGTCCTATAAAAGAACGATTCAATGAAAAACGACATTCCGTAATTCCGTCATGCAAAACCACATCGAAACTTCCGGAAAGCGCAACAATGATTTCTTCCTGCTCCCTGAAAGCATGTCCTCCCCGTACTTCACCTCCGGGCACATCGTATATCCAATAAACCCGTTTGAAATCGAAATCAATTCCACTTCCTTTTTCAATGAATGAAAGATTTCCTCTTTCGTCCAATATTTTGGGTAGTTGAATCAGTTTTGCTTCGTTCATATCATTATCATTTATTTTTTAGCGCTTACCCCTTCCGTACTGCTTTTCACAAACAAAATTTTTATGGTTCGCAAGATAATCAAAAAATCCTGCCAAAGCGAATAATTATTGATATAAATTAAATCATAACGCAATTTATTTCCTACGCTTGTATTATATTTTCCTTCAATTTGCGCCAAACCGGTCAATCCGGCCTTAACCGCCGAACGGTAATTGTATTCGGGCATTTCCTGTTCAAATTGTTCTACAAAAAACGGGCGCTCGGGTCTCGGACCTACAAAACTCATTTCTCCTTTGAAAACATTAATCAACTGAGGAAGTTCGTCCATTCTGACCAAACGCATTAATTTTCCGATTTTTGTAATTCTCGGATCATCTTCTCCAGCCAGCACAGGTCCTGATAATTTTTCCGCATTAGGAATCATTGTCCTGAATTTCAATATCTTAAAAGATTTATTGTCTTTTGTTAGCCGCTCTTGAGAATACATAATCGGGCCTCCATCCAATTTAACCAACAGGGCGGCAACGATTGCAAACGGAAAAGCAATAATCATGGCAACACAAGCCAATATAACATCTGCAACACGTTTAACAAATTCATCTTCTTGAGAAAGTTCAATACGATTAATACGATAAGTAGGTATATCATCTAACTTGTTAAACATTGCCCCCATAATACTCAAATCAAAATACTCGGGTACAAAAAATACTTCTTTTTTATATTTTATCGAAATTGATAAAATTTCCCTTCGTATTCCCTGCGGAATACCGGCAAACATAAATACCTCATCAATTGATTGTATCATTGCCTCAAAATCAGTTGAAACACCAAAATCAGTACATTTACTTTCGATTTTATACTGATGAGGATACTTATTCATGATGGCTTCGGACAATTTTGAATCTTTATCTCCAATAATGGTTATTTTCTTAACTTCGTGTACTTTTCTGTTTATAAACACGAGAAGTACCCGCCAAAAGGATAACAATATAAAATAAAAAAGAGCCGATAAAAGGATAACGCTTCGCGGAAAAGCCAATGCCACTCCTCGAACAAAGAAACCAATCCCCATAATGCCTACCGTCAATAAGACGGAGACCAGAAGAATCGCATAGATTAATTCATTAATATTTTTGCGATCTATAGTATATAATCCAAAAACATATCTTAAAAGAATATAAAATATCCCGATAAAAGGCACTGTTACTTTAAATGCTTCAATATTATCTTGAAAATTTTCAAGCATTTCCAATTGAGACATTATAAAATAAGAAAGAAGTATACTTCCGTACACAATCAATAAATCCAAAATGATATAGAACAAACGCTTCATTTCATCAATTTTTATTTCCCAAGTCTTAATATTATAACACGCATAAGTAAAAAAAGTTTATAAATTTATGTCTGAAACACAAATTTATAAACTTTTCTAATTTGTTGATAATTATTATTTTCTTTCAACCATAATTACGACGCGATTCCATTCGTTCGCAGTAAAAGGTTGTTCTTTATCACCTTTCCATTCTATGAACACACGGTTTCCATCAACACCAAAACGTTTGATTTCATTAGCAACCGCATCAACACGTTTTTTACTCAAATTATAATTATAGGTAGGATTACCGGTCTTCCTGTCTGCATAACCGACTAACAGTATTCTCGCAGTAGGATTACTCTTTAAGAAGTCAACAACACCATTGATTTTACTATATTCGCTTTTTTCAATGGTGTAAGAATTCAAAGCAAAACGAACATATTCCGGCAATACCTTGGATGCTTCATTATGAATAATAGGAATAGTCTTTTCGGTTTGAGCGGAAGAAAGACTATTACCTAATTTATCCAGCAATTTTTGTTGACGTTCAAGAATATCTTGATGATTTTCAATCAAATCACGATTTTCATTTACCCTGCGGTTCAAACGGTCAAGTTCGTCAATGGTTAGTTTTTCGAAAGAAGAGACTCTTCTGTTAAATGTATATTGTACGCCTAACGACAAACTCGTATATGCATCACCAATAGCTGTTCCTTTGTAACCGTCAAATTCAGGATCCGTAGCATAAGCTGTCGGTTCAAGATAAATAGCTACATTTTTATTTACATTGAAATTGGCTCGTAAACCCATTCTGGCCGCCAAAAAATAAAAATCGGGAGTAGTGCTTCCATTATCAAGAGCAATGTTAACACCTAAACCGCCAAAAGCAACAAGCTCAAACCAACTTCTTTCCACAGCGTACCCACGGAAAAGATTTGTTAAATTAGCCATAATATCAATCGTAGGGACAACATATTTGAAGTCTTGCCAAAAACCTCTCTCTCCATTTTTTCCTTTCACTTCCGTATATTTCGAGTTCCACTTACCGTTTTCATAGAATGGACCTCCCATCGGGACACCGAAACCGCCATCATGGATATTACTATGTCCATTATCAGGAAGTGTATAATATCCTCCTTCATAAGGCGTACGAAGCTCATTAAAACCACGAAGGCCACCGCCCATTATATTAAAACTGATACCTGTATTGGGATTAAACCACTTCCCAACAGAAAATTCACCACCAAATTTCATCCTGCTTCCGGCAGATTTTAATCCATCCTGTTCGGCAAACAAAATATTAAGACTCGGACCTAAAGAGACATACCAATTGTCACTATGAGTTTTTCTTAACGCTATTTCAGATAAACTACGTTCTTCATCCTGCGCTAAAGCAGGAAATGCAAAGGTTAATAAAACCAACACAACTAATAAATTAATTACTTTTTTCATATTTTTTCTTATTTAAATTTATTTTTTTAGTAATCATTGTTCAGACTTGGATTCATAACCATAGCCATATCCATAACCATAGCCATATCCATAGCCGTAACCATAACCATATCCATCATATCCATACCGTTTTCCTTCACTAAATCCGTTCAATACAAGATTCAAATTATTCAAACGTTTTTCTCTATAAATACTATTAACCAATGATATTGCCGACTTGGGGGTAAGGCCGCCTCGCATCACATAAAGAGTAACGTCTGAAATCCGGTTCAGCAAAAATGCATCGGAAACACTACCCACAGGAGAACTATCAATAATGATATATTCATATTTTTGACGAAGCACAGAGAACAATTCATCCAGCGATTTATCAATCAATAATTCGTTCGGATTAGGAGGAACAGGTCCCGATACTAAAATATCCAAATTCGTACCGTTTACATTCTTTGTTATCAACTTGTCAATATCACTTTCTTCACCTAATATATAGGATATCAAACCTTTCTTATTCGGTAAACCAAGATAAGAATTCATTTTAGGACGGCGAACATCCAAACCTACCAGTATCGTTTTGTATTTCAACGAAAACGTCACTGCTAAATTCATGGAAATAAATGTTTTACCTTCACCACTGACGGTAGAAGTCAATAAAATTGATTTCTTTTCAGTTCCAAAAATAAATTGCAAATTGGTTCTCAATAACCGGAAACGCTCTACAATCGGCGTAGTTGCATTTGGAGTAACAATTATATTCTCTTTTATTTTCTTTAAGAAAGGTAAAGATATAATAATCGGCACATCCGAAAAACGACTAACTTCACCTTCTTGCGACAATTTGAAATTCAACATTTCACGTATAACAATGACAAAGAAAGGAAAAACAAGACCTCCGATTAGACACAACAAATAAATCATGAATTTATTGGGAGCTACCGGTATGGGCGAAGACAAAGGATCTTCCAAAACAATTGCACTTGGCGCCGTAATTGCCAATGTTAGCTCAATTTCTTCCTTTCTGGTAAGTAAGGCCGTATATAACTCCGCTTTAATATTCTGCGTACGTTCCAAATCTTCCAATTCACGTGTACGACGAGGAATATCCTGAATATTAGATGTATATTTGGAATTAAGACTTGAGGATTCTTCCGAATCCTTATTTAAAGCATACATTAAACCGTTTATACTTGTACTGATATTTGCTCTCAGCGAAGCTATTTGATCTTCCTGCCGCTTTAAAATCGGAGCCTCCGAAGTTACTAAAGTCAACATACGCTCACGTTCAAAAATAGCCGCATTATATTTTTGGAGAAGTGTACTTAATGCCCCATCCAAATTTCCTAAAGGAGGGACAATTTGCATACTCCCTTTATTCAATTCAGTCAATAAATAAGAGAGCAGAAGCTTCTGCGTTTCAAGTTGAACAAGCCTTTTTCCCCAAGTATTATCCTCATTGAGAATCAATCCCGTTTCGACTTCAAGATTTGCAATAGAATTTTCTCTTTTATAAACCTCAATCTCTTTTTCGGCATCCACTAAATCACCATTCAATAACTTCAAACGCTCTTCAATAAAATTCAAAGCCGTTCTTGCCGCCTTATTCTTTTCAGCCATGGTATCCTTGTTATACAAATCAACCAAGGTCTTCAAGAAATCTTCACCCCGTTTTCTATGGGATTCCCTTAATGATAAACCTACAATCGTCGTGTTTTTATCGGCCAAATCCA
Source organism: Bacteroidia bacterium (assembly GCA_025996865.1). Lineage (GTDB taxonomy): Bacteria > Bacteroidota > Bacteroidia > Bacteroidales > Azobacteroidaceae > Azobacteroides. Next base: position 25,714 of record BNTV01000025.1, on the reverse strand, counting down.
TATTCAGCAGTCCCACATAACCCAAAGCAACCGACAGAGGCGGGATAATTCTGATTTCCAAAGGATACTGTTTTCTTAAAACCGTTGTTTCGCCCGGTAATAAAAGCAATTCGCCGATAGGTGTTTCAAGAACTCCCGGAAGAGAAGTAAATTCACCTTCAATCCCATAAGCGCCATAATTTCCCTCCACTCGAATAGTAGAATTATCTCCAATAAAAACTTTTAACACGATTACTCCTCTTAAAGAAGAAATAATTTTTTGATCTGCAAAAACTCTGATCGGAGTTGAACTGTAAAAAAGATTTGAATTCCCGTATAATTCCGTATCTTTAAACCTACCTTTAACAATATACTGTATGAAAAGTTCATTTTCCAGAACTACGGATTCTACCAGATTTCGCGACCCCAAAACTTTTATTTCATTTTCCACAACACTGTTAGCCTGCAGAAAACCAATATTTTCGTAAAAAGAAAGTTCTGTATTGCTTAATCCTCCTTTACTTCTATCTTTTACAGCAATTTTTGACGCTACTTCATAAATTGGAACAGAATAACGTAAATAGAAATAGCCTATAAAGAGGAACGCAATAATTGAAGCTAAAAACCATATCCAATAAGTAAGAATATTAAATATAAACCATTGAAAATCAACCTCTCTGGATCTTGATTTTACAGACTCTTTATGTTTTGTATTATCCATTTTATAATTATCGCTATTTTCGTGAAGTGAATGCCACGTATGTAACTACAGTCATAATAAAAGAAGCCACACTCGTGATGGTACCCCATAAAGCAATATCCGACTGCAAAGTCCTTGCCTTGGTAGGTTGCACATAAACCATATCATTTTGGCGAAGATAAAAGTAAGGGGAAGCCGTAACATCCGCCTTACTTATATCCAGTCTTACATATTTGAACTTACCATCCGGCGATTGACGACGAACATAAACATGATCACGTTTACCGAAAACCGTCAGATCGCCTGCCAAGGTTAATGCTTCAAATAAGTCTATCCGATCCTTGTTTACCGTTATCTGACCGGGTCTATTCACTTCTCCCGTAATCATTATTTTGAAGTTCATCAAACGAACGGTTACGACAGGATCGATTTTCATGCGTCCACGAAGTAATACCTTAATATTATCTTGTAATTCCTCTTGTGTATAGCCTGCTACTTTGATCAAACCCAAAGTCGGAAAATCAATTTCTCCATTTTTCGAAACAAGGTAAGTCTGCCTTCCTATCCCCTGGTCAACGTAATTTTCGTCCCCTTCAAAACTCGTAGCTGCCGGTTGAATAGGTAAATTATAGTCTAACGCTATTTTTTGTTCTCCTACCACATTAACCGTAACGGCCAATACATCATCCGGTTGAAAACGAACCACACTTCTATCCGAATAGGACGGCGTTTCAAACTCTCCGGGATCTCCAGTTTCCTGAAAATAGGGTACTTTCTTATAAGAAGTACAGGAAGTCGCACAAAGCAACAGCAATAAGGAAAATACTTTAATATTAAGCTTCATGTTATTTTTTTGAATTTCTCCTTTTAAGCATAAAATAACCGCCACTCAACAAACTAAGGATGGCGAGACCTTCTCCTACCGGCGATGTTGATGGATCCCCTGGACCTGGGTCCCCCGGATTATCACCGGCTCTGAGTACACCATTACCGGTCGATGTATCTCCAGAAGTAGAGTTCTCATTTTTAAAGAAACCTTGAGAATAAGCAGACCCACCTACGAACACTGTAAAAATAATTACCAGTGATATAATTTTTGACTTTAAATTCATAATCAATTTTTTATTTTATTAGTTAGTTAGTTGTTAATTATATGAAATTATAGAAAGTTTTCTTTTTTAAGGACTTATTTATTCAGCACTTTAAGTACCGATGTTTTTCCGCCTTTCACATTAACAACATATACTCCTTTTTGACTCAAAGCCGCAGAAAATTCTTTTCCCGACGCTTTTCCCGATGCAATCAAACGACCGGACAAATCAAAAATCTGAACTTTATCGCCTTCACCCAAATTCCTCACAGTCAATAAATTATCTTTTGCAAAAGCATAAGGAGCATCTGCTTCTATCGACGGAATATCGGTATAAGAACTATTGATAAATAAGGCAAATCTTCCGGTTTCGCCTTTAAGCGCGCTTGTATTGAACGAATACGGGGTTTGCAACAAATCTATTTTTTTACCTGTAACTTTATCCTGTAAAATCACGCTCCTCACATCTTGCTTGAGTTTTGCATCTAAAGAAATCGTATAATCGCCGGCTTCAGGAACGGAAAATCCCATCTTCACTTCTCTTCCATCTTTCATCGGAAGCCCGTTCACAAACAGTTCCCGGTTCGTTCCATCCTGTAAACTATATACGGCAGGTCTGCTGCCATAAGCGGTTGACATTTTTATCGCGTCTTCTATTGACTGGTAAGACTCAACGTAATTATCGGCAAAGTTAAGGTAAAAACAGTCATCCGAGCCGTTTTTATCCGAAGAAAGAGCAAAATACAATAGATCCTTTGTCAAATTATCATTAGATGAGCGGAATTGATGATGGTCGAGCAAAAGGCCTCTGACACCTTCCTTAAACGTAAAAGTTTGTAATGTGTCACCTGCGCCATATTCACCTTGAACATAAAATGGTGTGAACGGCCCTATGATTTTGGGCCTATCAGGTATATAAACCTGACCGAATGTGAACGGGGTCGGTGATGCTTGAGAACTTTCCACTTCCCGATAATAAATCGTTCCCTTATAATCAGTAGTGAGGTGGTCCATTGTATAGGTAGCAGAAAAAAGCCCGCCTATAAAAGCCCAATTATCACTATTTTGGTCATCCCATAGATCCGTCGTTCCATAGGTATTATATCTTACCGGTTTAGCTTTATTGTTACTGAATAAGGTATCTATATCATTCGGATCATTGGAAATAAAATCAATCTCTCCACCCTGGCCGGCATCAAACTTGATTTGATAACCGTTTGCTTTTGCATAATCAAGAGTTACAATAGTACCCGTGGGACTACCAACTCTTTTCCACACAACAGCTGTATCCGGCTTGCCTGCGACGGCTCTGCCCTCAGGATTGAATTCAAAAAGATCATATACTGAACCCGGAATCGTTGTCCCATTTCCTCGTTTAAGACCCTTATCGGCTTTAAAAGGAAGTGAAAAATAAGTCCACGCATTATCCGCGAATTTTTTTCGAAGAATGACTTGTTTAGGACTGGTACCAGCAGTAAGCCCTACTACTCCTCCACCACTTTCATTCAGGTTTCTCAACAATCCGTCGAATTTGTCATTCGAATAAAAAATGATTGTATCTGTCGCCAACAGCGTTTTGTCACTGGCATTGTCAATATTAATCTTACCGGTATCAAGGCCAGATTCTACTGCATAAATATGCACCGCACCTTGAGAGCGCATTGTGCCACTCACATGCACTTTCCCTGCCACCACCATAGGTACAGTCTGTCCAAACAAGCTTACACATCCAATAAAGGATAATAAAATAGTAATCAATCGTTTCATTTCAATAATATTTTTAGTTATATTTTTATTTTTTTAGCGTTATTTTTATTTTTTTAGCGTTGTACCTTCTGGTTTTAACATTCTGTCGGATAATATTCCTGCTCTTTTTATTTCCATGCTATCCATTACATCCACCTTATAATCTTCCCACAAATCCGGAAGTCTCAAATCAGTTCCCGTAGGGATATTCACAGGAGAAGAAATCTTATCTCTATTAGCTTCATAAATGTAAACCCAAAACATCCGATTCCCATATTTTTGCTCTGCAAGAGAGGGTAAATCAATTGATTTATAGAATTTAGTTGATTCTTTTGATTGACCGGTCAGTAGGGCTTTCTTATTATTCTCTGCGACAAAAGCATAATTATTACGCTTATTTTTACTTCCCGGTATGAAATACCAGGCTATTAAAACCACGGCTATTAGCACCGCAATTGCAACAATAATACCGCTCATCCTCGTCACATTACTTTCCCTTTCCTCTTGTGGTACAACCAAGTCGCCCACTTTAGAGGTATTACGCACATACGAAGGCGTTGTTTTTCGATCTACTTTAATTTCTGATCTTGCCTCTTGTCTTGGAACGGAAACTTTCACCTCTTTTTCTTTCTCCACGCTTTGCTTTTCAATAGCAAGCTCAACATCTGAAATAAGAGGTTTTTCATCCTCCGCTTGTACAAGGGTTACAGGTACTTCCGGTTTTTCCGCTTCAATTTCGTTTTCTTTCGCATCGTTCAATAACTTACGAAATGCGGAAGATATCGTATAAGAAATGCGATAAGAACCATCCCCGTTTTTTATCGGCCGAAAAATTCCAACTTCAGGTAAAGTTACAACTTTCCCTTCTTTCAACGGTACAGATATGTTATTGTAGATGTGAGATTGAATTGAACCTTCCGAGGCCAAAAATAACGTCATATTTTCCGTAGCCTTAAACAATACCGTTCGTTTATCGGGAAAAACTTTTAACTCCAAATAGCCTAATTCGGGAATAACAACTTTCCCCTCCGTTAAAAGAAGAGATGCAATAGAAGCGCTTAATGTCTCTACCATAATATGTCCGCCGTTAAAATTCTTCCCTTTGTTCATAGCTCGTGGAAAGTAATATAATTAATAAACCAATTATCAACACGCTTTTAATTAGCGTGAAGAAATAAAATCCAATTCTTTTTCGATATATGGAATATCTTCTTCCTGAATTCTTGCTAATAATTCAGCCAATGAAGATTTTAACGGAGTCAAATAAGTATTGGAATAATCATCATAAATTTCCTCCATTAATCCATCGTTTTCATACAAAGATACGATATCTTGTTCGTATCTGTAAATCAATCCCTTAAATTCATTTTCAAATTCAGAAAGTACAGATGAAAATTGTTCTAATACTTTTCTCTGATGAGCGAATGATGTTTGCTTAGCCATAATTTTATTTATAAAAAGTTGATAAAATCTAAATACTAAAGAATGTCTCTCTAAAAAACAGAGCAAAGATATGTCAATTTGCAAAATCTGCACTCATAAATTATTACCCATTTAACATATATTTTTACCTTATCTCAATTTATATATTCATTTCCAAGTTTTCTCCATAAATTTCGGTAGGCGGAAGGCCAAACATGGCTTTGCAAAAACTCGAAAAATGTTGATACGAGGAAAACTTATATTCATTGCCTATTTCTTGCAAAGATTTCACTCCCCTGTTTATTTCGATCAGAATTTTCGTTGCTTTTTGTTTTTGCATCCATTTGTATGGCGATTCATCAAAAATTTTTTGAAATTTCTTAATAAACCCGGATGTTGAATAGTTAGCCAATTCCGCCAATTCCTGAACATTTTTTACCAAAAGGTAATTATTCAGAACAAACCGCTTGAACAGAATATCCTTTGAAAGAACGCTTTGAAAAAATTGAGTCAACTCTATTTCTTTATAATATGCAAATAAAAGCAAGTTCAGTTCATTTCTTTTCAAATCGAAAAAATAGTATGAATCAAGTCCTTCTTTCATGCATTTATGTAATAACAAAAGATACTGCAAAATAGTTTCCGAAACCGGCAATTTTTTTATTATTTTTTTTGGGTCGATATTGTCAAACGGTAATTCTTCCAATATTTCTTTTCCAAAAAGCAGAAATTCTATCGATAAGGAACAAATCATAATATGACTTTGCTCCACAGCTTCCACTTTGCAATGGGTTGCATCCGGCAATAGACACATTTCAGACTGATTAACCGTATAAATGTCCGTATAATTAATTGTCAATTGAATTTTACCTTCGATAAGAAAAAAAATAACCGGTTCCGATAAATGTTTAGTAATCCAACATGCCTTTTTAGATAAGGAAATACTTTCCCAAATATCTTGAATTTTTGTTTGTGATACTTGGGACGATACATTTTTGTTAGTTACAATATCTTCCATCGGCATATATTAATTCCCTACCCCATTAATCCATAAAATCAATCGTTTCCTCGCCGATTATTTGACGCAAGGTATTTTTCATTTTCACGGACTGGATGAACAAATCGTGTTCGGCAATATGTTCGTTGTCGTGCATCGGACTCTTGAAATAGAACGATAGCCACGATTGAATTCCGCTGAATCCGGCGCGTTTGGCCAAGTCGGACAGCAACACCAAGTCCAGACACAAGGGAGCGGCCAAAATAGAGTCGCGGCACAAGAAATCTACTTTCAACTGCATCGGGTAGCCCAACCAGCCAAAAATATCAATGTTGTCCCATCCTTCTTTATTGTCTTTGCGCGGCGGATAATAATTAATACGCACCTTGTGGTAAATATTTCCGTACAATTCGGGGTACAAATCCGGTTGCAGAATATTGTCAATTACCGATAATTTAGATACTTCCTTCGTTTTGAATGAACCCGGATCGTCCAATACTTCGCCGTCGCGATTTCCCAGGATATTGGTCGAAAACCAGCCGCTCAAACCGAGCATACGGGTTTTCAACATGGGAGAGAGCACGGTTTTCATCATGGTTTGACCCGTTTTAAAGTCTTTACCGCAGATAGGCGTTTGTGTTTGCGCCGACAAATCCCACATCGCCGGAAAATCAACCGTTGTGTTGGGAGCGCCATTGATAAACGGAACGCCTTCTTCCACTGCCGCATAAGCATAAATCAACGACGGAGAAATTTGGTCGCTATTCGGCTCTTTCATGGCTTTTTGCAAAGCGGGAAGCGAGTTATGTACCTCTGAAAGGGGTAAATAAACTTCAGTCGAACCGCACCAAATTACCACGATACGGTCGCAGTTGTTTTTCTCTTTAAATGATTGAATGTCTTTGCGCACCAATTCTTTCAAATCCCATTTGGTAGGCGCTTGTTTTACCCAAGTACCATGCAAACGTTTCACGAAATCCTGGTCAAAAACAGCTTTCATCGGTTGAATTGCTTCCAATTCGTCTTTTACCTTGTCCAAATCTTCGACGGTCAACACTTCTGCGTGACGAGCCGCTTCGTAAGCATTGTCTTCAAAAATGTCCCAACCGCCAAAAACGATGTCGTCCAAATTTGCCAATGGCACCGCATCCTTGATTTTGGGGAAACGATTTTCTTCCCGTTTACCCAAACGCATCGTTCCCAACTGTGTCAAAGAACCCACAGGAATGCCCTGACCCTTGCGAGCCAATAAAGTTCCAGCAATGAAAGTAGTTGCCACAGCGCCTACTCCTACAGTAAGTACGCCTAATTTACCTTTAGCGTCTTTTACTTGTACCTTTTCCATAATTCTTATTTTTTTTATTCGTTGTATATATTTTAGCGGCTGAAAAACAGCATCAGTCGTTTTTTAAAATTCCAAATATTTCTCTCAATGCTTCAAAATCATAAATAACTTTGTCAGCTGCCCCTTTCAAAGGTTCGTTCTCCCATCCGGCGCCTCTGAGCCAGATGGTCCGGCAACCCAGACTTGCAGCGGGAAGTATGTCTTTCGTATAGGAATCTCCTATCACAACAACCGCTTCCGGTTTCAATTGCAGCGCTTCCACGCCCAATGAAAAAATAGCAGGATCCGGCTTACGGATTCCTACAACGGCTGATTCTATAATTCCCTTAAAATAAGTATCCAAACTAAAATCTTTCAAGACCGCCTCAAGATTTCCGTAAAAATTGGAAACCAATACCAAAGGGTATTTTGAAACAAGTTCTTTCAAAATTGGCCTCGCTTTTTTCAGTGCAGCAATGGCAAAGATATAACATTGATTTGAAATGGCAAGGGAATATTCCGAAGAATTGCAACTTGAAGGTAAAAAACCTTGTTCGATTAACCATTTTAACTGCAAATCTGTCTTCGCTAAAAGTACATCCTTGAAAGTAAAATCCGGTTGAATAACGGAATGTAAGGCTAAATATTTTTCTCCATATAAATAGGCATCTCTGAATTCTTGTTTTTTTACGGGCACTTGGTTCATCAGATATGCATCCCACAAAACTTCCGACCAATGCTTCCCATTACTATCCATGGTAGCGCCATAATCAAAAATAATCCCTTTAATTTGGTCTATATTCAGCATAATTTACTTTTTCTAACAATCTACAAATTTAATCCATTTTATCCAACTGTCGGCAAAAATTGCTACAAATATTTCATTGTGCATCCTTATATCTTTGGCCTTATTTTAGAAATTCTTCACGGAACGTTCGACATTCAACAAATTATTATTATTTTTGCAGGTCATTTATACTCTTTAATGGAAAAAATTACAGCAATCATAAATCCCATATCAGGCACGGCATCCAAAAAACGCATTCCGACGCTGTTAGACCAATATATCCCGCAGGATAAATTTGAGAAGCGGTTTTTCTTTACGGAATATCCCGGACATGCTTTTGAATTGGCTAATCAGGCGGTCCGGGACAAAGTCGATTATATCATTGCTGTGGGCGGCGATGGGACAGTCAACGAAGTGGCAAAAGCATTGGTTGACTCCACAGCCGTTCTGGGAATTGTGCCGATGGGTTCCGGCAACGGCTTGGCGAGAGATCTCTCCATACCCATGGATATCCGGAAAGCGATGGAAGTGATTATGGAGCGCAATGTGACGACCATAGATTATTGCAAGGCGAACGGCCATATTTTTTTCTGCACCTGCGGAGTAGGTTTTGACGCCTCCGTCAGTGAACGTTTTGCAGAAGAAAAACGACGAGGGCCATTGACTTATTTAAAAGATGTTGTGACCGAGTATATAAAATTTCAACCGGATATCTACGAAATTAGCCTCGAAAACAAAGAGGCGCTGACAAAAAAAGCTTTTTTAGTGACCTGCGCCAATGCCTCGCAATACGGGAATAACGCTTTTATCGCTCCCCATGCCGATATGAACGACGGCTTGATAGATGTGGCTGTTATTTCGCCGATTACACCTTTCGATATAGCCAATTTGGTTGTTCAGATGTTTACCAAACAAATGCGGAAAAACAATAAAGTAGAATATTTCAAAACGAGAAAACTTACTTTAAAAAAGAAGAAACCCGGCGCCATACACATTGACGGCGAACCGGTATATATGGGGGAAACCATCTCTATTGAAGTATTTCAAAGCGGTTTACGTGTAATTTCCCCTTTAAATCCAATGCCCCAAGTCTATGATGTCCCTTCTTTCTTTAGTTATATCAACCGATTATATGAAGATATAAAGCCGGAAAGGAATGTTACAGAAAAACAATCAATTACCGGAATAATCAAAAATAAATAATAATGAATCAGAAACTCCTTTTTCACAAAATAATAGCAACCGGTTTCGGGTCCGGATACTGTCCGATTGCGCCGGGAACGGCCGGGGCAATTTTGGCAACCATCATCTGGTGGGGATTGTCGCTTTTTTTCCCCGCCCAACCATTGCTGCTGACAACCGGCCTTTTAATCATTGCATTTACGATATTAGGCATTTGGTCGTCAGGCGTTATGGAAACAATCTGGGGTGAAGACCCTTCCCGCGTGGTGGTAGATGAAATGGTGGGCGTTTGGATTCCTTTGTTGCTTGTCAGCGACGGAAACATTTATTACGGCTTGGCTGCATTGGCCTTGTTTCGTCTGTTCGACATATTCAAACCCTTGGGAATAAGAAAAATGGAAAACTTTAAAGGTGGAATCGGCATTATGTTGGATGACATTTTGGCCGGCATATACAGTTTAATCACATTATACGGTTTACGATGGCTGATTGGATAAAGAAAACCATCAATAACATTGTCGGCAAAGGTGGAATTTTCATGTTCTTGCGGGCGCAATTATCCTCCCAGTTATCCAGTCTTTCGGACTTTCTCATCACGATTGTTTTGGCGAAGGTTTTCGAGGTTTACTATGTATATGCGACTTTTTCGGGTTCGGTGTGCGGAGGCATCACGAACTGTATCGTCAACTACCGGTGGACATTCAAAGCCATGGGTATCAAAAAAAGATATGTAGCGGTCAAATATCTCATGGTTTGGGTGGGTAGTATATTTCTGAATACATCCGGAACGTATATAATGACAGAATTGTTAAGAAAAATCACCTGGTTGACAGAATTGTTCGGACACATGTTTGATGATATATTTATTGTGTCAAAAATTATCGTTTCGCTAATTGTCGGATTTGTATGGAATTACAATATGCAACGCATATTTGTATATAGAGATCATAACTACCGGAAATTTTTTAGCAAGCGAAATCGTACGAAAAATATAAAAAAATGAGTATCTTTATCGCAAATTTCAAATAAAAAATAACAAATAACAAATACTAAGCGCTATCAATGAAAGCAAGAGATGTTGCCCAACAAATTATTTATAAGATTATAAATCCGGCTGTACGCGGAATGATTAAAATAGGCATTACCCCTAATTTTGTTACCGGAGCCGGTTTGTTTTTTAATGTTGTTGCCTGTGTGATTTTTATTTATGGGGCAATACACGGTGACAGAGGCAATTTTTCATACGTTGGATGGGCCGGATTTGTGATTTTATTTGCAGGTTTATTCGATATGCTGGACGGACAAGTCGCCCGTCTCGGCAATATGTCTTCCAAGTATGGCGCTTTGTTTGACTCTGTATTAGACAGATACAGCGAACTAACCGTACTTTTCGGCATTAGTTATTACCTCATTCTGCAAGGCTATTTTTTCAGTTCTTTATTCGGATTTATTGCGCTTATCGGTTCTATGATGGTTAGTTATGTTCGCGCCAGAGCCGAAGGACTGGGAATCGAATGTAAAGGCGGTTTTATGCAACGTCCCGAACGAGTGGTTATCATCAGTCTCGGCGCTATCGGTTGCGGCGTTTTTTATCATTTTGCAGGAGATTACAAGCTATACATTTCTCCTTTTTCATTTCCTGTATTTGAACCCATACTCATTTTTGTCATTCCTTTGGTTATCGTCGCCGTATTTGCAAATATAACGGCCATCGGACGACTGAACCACTGTCGCAAGGCATTAATGATAAAAGATCAAGAAGAAAAAGGTAAGAATTGATAAATCGACGTACTCAAATGAAGATTAATTTCTCTTTTCCCACACTGAAAGAAAGTATTTTGGCAATTGCTATTTTGTTCGCTTTTTTTATACTGACATTTATTTTTGTAGGCCTGCGTCCGGAGCATTTCCTATTAGCGGTTCTTTTCTGTTTATTGTTTTTTGCGAATATGGATTCCCGAAAATTGATTGTGGGACTTCTTCCCTTTGTCATTTTTGGTATTTCTTACGATTGGATGCGTGTTTTCCCTAATTTCATGGTAAATTCAATTGATGTGGAAGCCCTTTACAACCTGGAAAAATCACTTTTCGGAATCATCGACAATGGCTCCCTGCTGATTCCTTCCGAATATTTTGCTTTGCACAATCATCCGACAATCGATTTCTTGGCCGGTATTTTTTATCTGGGATGGGTGCCCATTCCAATCGCATTCGGTTTATATTTGTATCGGAAGAAGCAAAAGAATCTGTTTCTCCGGTTTTCCATGGTTTTCCTTTTTGTTAATTTACTCGGTTTTGCCTGTTATTATGTGCATCCGGCGGCTCCACCCTGGTATGCCTTGAATTTCGGTTTTGAACCTGTTTTAGATACACCCGGAAACATGGCCGGACTTGCTCGATTTGACGCTTTAACCGGATTGCCGGTGTTTGATTCGATTTATGGTCGCAATGCCAACGTCTTTGCCGCGCTCCCGTCGTTACATTCCGCCTATTTGGTCATCGTATTGTTTTATGCCCTGAAAAATAAAAGCCATTGGGCAATTCTGACTACCATTGTACTATTCATGTTCGGAATCTGGGCGACGGCGGTTTATACCGCGCATCATTACATTATAGATGTTTTATCAGGGATTCTTTGCGCTTTGACCGGAATTTTCTTATTTGAATATGGATTGATAAGGCTTCCTTTTTTCAAACGCTTCTTTCAAAAATACTTAGATTATATAACTCAAAAATAAATTTTTCAATTATTTTTCAAATGAAAGAGAAATTAATCAGCGCAGCCGAAATAAAAAATCTGCATCCCCTATTCAAGGGGCGTTTGGGCGATACCTTGATAAAAATACTTTTCAGTTTTACCGGAATGAATAAAGTCAATGGAGTTTATGATGCGTCCAAACATAAATCCGGCGCAGAATTTGTAACCGATTTACTTGACAAACAAAAGATTATCCGCAAGATAGAAAATTACGAAGTACTCGACTCATTCAAAGATACTCCTTTTATTACTGTTTCAAACCATCCTTACGGACACATCGACGGCATCATTGCTATCAGTGTAGTAGCAAGGAAAAGAAAGGATTACAAGATGATGGTCAATTGGATGCTGAGCAAGATAGACACGATGGAAGAAAACTTCATTGGCGTTAATCCATACGCAAAAGACAATAAAATGTCAACGATAAAATCCAGTGTCGGAGGTGTAAAACTCTGTATGGAGCACATCAAAGCGGGGCATCCGCTGGGTTTTTTTCCGGCCGGCGGAGTTTCTTCTCCACATTTATTCGCCAAGACGGAAGACCGTGAATGGCAACCTTCTGTCTTGAAACTGATAAAAAAATCGAAAGCGCCGGTGATTCCTATGTATATTTCGGGAAATAATTCATGGTTCTACCGTTTTCTGGGGATTATCGACTGGCGGATACGCACGGTACGTTTGTTGCACGAAGTGACTAATAAAAAAGGGAAAACCATTTATATTCGTCTGGGCAAACCCATCACAGTGGAGGAACAATCCAAATTCGATGATATTAAGGCTTTTGGCGCATTTTTAAAAGCGAAAACCTATGAATTAAGAGACCGGAAGGAATAATCCGGCCTTATTAATCTACCGGCAAGTTCCTTGCAAATATTCCCATATTGCCGCACGGTATAAATCAGGATTATATTCATTACGGATATTTCAAACAGGAAATAAGCGAATGGAAATCCGGATAAAACACAGACAAACAGTGCAATTGACCGCATATTGAAAGAAAGCATGTTAGTATATTTCAACAAAGGAAAGCTTTTTTTACAAAATGCTTCCGGTAGCCATTCCGGTGTCTTTCCTGCATATTGGGTGTTGATTATCTGGAGCATTTTTTGCAGTTTAACCGACCAATTTTCCTGCCCTTCCGTATAAACGAGATACATTTTTTCAAAGAATTTTACCAAGGGCTTTTCTTTCCACCGGGTATTTTTATATTTTTCCTTCAATTCGGAAGAATTATCTAATTCACTATTGGTTTTTCCTTTCAAAAAAAGCAAATGAAGATTGCGGTAATAATCCGCCATAGCCGACTGCTTGCCATGACTATACCCTGAAAACAGGGCCAATAGAAAAATCCAAATACCCCAAGCTTCCCATGAACGAAAAATGATGGCTGAGTAAATGGCGCCAAACCAAAAATAGCTGGCTGCGCCATCAAGAATACGTCCCAATTCGGTTTTCTGATGGGTCATTCGCGCCAATTGTCCATCGGCGCTGTCATAAGAATTAGCCCATATCAACAAAAATACGCCCAACAGATTGAACCAAAAACCGGTAAAATAGAAGCAAACGCCGGCAGCCATGCCTATAATAATGGACAGGATGGTAATCTGATTGGGAGTAATCCCCCATTTATTGAAAAGCAATGCCCAACGATAACCGATGGGACGATAGAAATGCAAATCAATAAATTCCTCTGTCTCAGCAGATTTCAGCGTTGACTCAAAACTGGGTTTATTTTGTTGCAAATTCATAAATACATTGTGCTATATGGAAGGCCGCAACCGTTTTGCAAGCAGCAAAACTTGGCCAGTCATTAAAATCAATAATATAAATATTCCCTGTTTTATCAATTACACAGTCTCCGCCATAGACAGGAACATTCAAAACGGATGAAGCGCTGTTGCAAATTTCTTTAAGAGACTCTACATCAAAGGGGATTCCGGTTGCTCTCCCATTGATGGCTTCCAAGTCGGATACACGGTGATTCCGGTCGTTCGTCGGATAAAACCAATGAAAAAAAGAGGAACCCCTTACGCCGTAAAATTTTACCCAATCGCCTTCTATATGCTCATTAATAACCGCAACCGGAATCGCATGCAAAGCGTATTCGCGAAGGATATTTTCAACATCATCCCCGGTCGCTGCATAAGTAACATTTTCATAATGAATGTACGAACATCCTTTTTTAACCCAATAGCGGTTACAAATAAAATCCGTGTCGGAAAAAGGTTTATTTGTCGGAACAATTATATTTTTAGGCTGAGGAATCGCATGTTTATTCAGAAGAGTTGTTATTTTTTCCCGGGTGCAATTTTCTATTCCGTATCCGGAATTAATCACTTTTTTTCCTTGCGTTTCCAATTCCTGCAGTTTTTGGATCGTCCGGACATCCCTTGCCATATTGAATATGACATCAGCATCTATTTGGGATTCGCAAAATTCCGATTCAGCATATTCCGTTACCTCACAATTCATTTTTATTAAATGCGCGACAGTTAAATCAAAAATAGCGGCATCCGCTAAAATATGATTCGGAGAAAATCGCGTGTCGCGGCGGATAGCGGCCATTTTCAGTTTCGGGGACGAAGATGCGAGCAGTTTTTCTGCTTTGTCAATATCGGAAGCATGGTCCACATCAATGATTTTTTCAAAAAGATATGCTTTCAATTTCAATCCGTCTTTTACCATCGATTGTTGAAAATTCCGCATCCTTGACATTCCACTTGCCAAACAGTTGTTCAGTGTTTGAAACGACTTGGGCGTCAGGCAATAAATTCCGCCGGATATGTACTTTTCTTTAGTATCTCCAAAACCTGTTATCATCTTATCTTCATCATTTACAGAAATATACAATGGTCGATCGTCATCCGCATAAGTGGTAACTGCCATCAGTCCGTCAATTTCATCGTCTGCTTCAAAAGCACGGATAAAGGCCGCAAATTCAGCTTCGTTAAAAACCGTATCCACAGTGGTTAAACAAAATTTCTCCTCCTGCAAAAACGGAATTAATTCAAAAAAACTGTGCATGGAACCGGGGGTGGAACGAACCACCCAATGAACGGGAAATGTTGTTTTGATTTGCTCTACATGCCTTCTGACTTCCTCCATTTGTTCGTTGATAATTATCGAAACAGAAGAAGCATTATGTCTTGAGAAAATAGCTATCAGCCTATCTATCAACGCAACGCCATTCAATTCGACCAAGGGCTTTGGCAAGATGATTCCGTCTTGAATCAAACGTGTCCCCTCTCCTGCTGCGATGATCGCGTAATTCATCCTGAATAATTTTTATTCCTCATCTTTTGTCAAGTCCAATTTTTCGTTATCGGAACCTTTTTCAAAATATTGTTTCTTCAATGGATTTGCATATATTTCTCCGTCAAGTTTTCGTGTCTTAAAAACATCAATTGCCAAATAGACGGCATTCCGGAACGACACTTCGGAACTTTCGTTTTTTCCTGCTTTGTCGTATCCGACACCATGATCGGGAGCCGTCACCACAAAAGGCAAACCGGCAAAATAACAGGCTCCTTCGTCTGACGACACGGAACGGAACGGAATCAATCCCTGATCATAGTAAATGGCAAGAATCGCATCAAATTTTGTATAATCGTAATTAGCAAAAAAATCGTCGCCGGAATAGGGGCCGAAACAAGTAATACCACTTTCGCTGGCGGTTTTTATCGCCGGAACGATAATTTCAGTCTCTTCCCTGCCTTCTTTCCGTTCCTTGATGCCCATCCCCGGATTGAAAGACAGAACGGCTATTCGCGGAAGCGTAACCATAAAATCATGGATCAAAGAAGCATGTAAAGATTTGATTTTATCAACCAGCAAATCCATTGTCAGTTGCGATGATACGTCCGACAAAGGAATTTTTCCGCTGGCCAATGCCATCCGGAAATTATTGTGAACCAATATTTTCAGAGGTGCATTACCCGATTGCTGTGAGAGATATTGCGTTTCATCCACATTGGAAGGCGCAAGTACCAGCACATCTATCGTACCGGCTTTGAGGTCGCTTAAAGCCTTTTGCATGGCTCGCTGCGCCATGGATTCGGATTCCGGGCTTGGTTTGGAAAAGTCAACCACAACCTCTTCATTACCACAATTTACGATATTCAAACGATTGATTCCTGCCTCTCCGGCATGATGAATCGTATTGACATTGACGGAAGGAAGTCCCATCGCTTTCCGGTGATAGGCCAGAACTTTGGAAGAACCGTAAAGCACCGGAATGCAGAACTCAAAAATCCTGACGTCCTCGAATGTTTTGATTATCAATTCGTAAGAAATGCCATTAATATCTCCTTGACTAATTCCTACTTTTATTATTTTATCACTCATAGTATTTTATTATACAAAAATCGACTACAAATATACTATTTTTTTTATGAAAATTCACAATTTTCTTTCGTTGGGGTGCCTTTCGTTGATAACATTCCGCAAGCTGCCAAAATATCTTCTCCCCGTGAAGCCCTGATTGTAGCAATAATTCCTTTCGAAGAAAGATAATCCCGGAAAGGAACCATCGTTTCAAGCCGGGTTGCCGGCAAATCCACACCGGGAATCGCGTGATACTTAATCAGATTCACCCGGCAAGGGATTCCGTGCAACAAACGGGCAAGCGCCTGCGCGTGTTTCAAATCATCGTTCAAACCACCGAAAAGAATGTATTCAAAAGAGACTCTTCGCTGATGCGAAAAATCATACTGTTTAACCAATTCCACTACTTTTTCGATAGGATATGTTTTTTCCATTGGCATCAACGAAAGCCTTTCTTCAGGAAACGGCGAATGAATGCTGATCGCCAAGTGGCATTGGCTTTCTTCCAAAAAACGCTTCAGACCGGGTATCAATCCGATGGTCGAAACCGTAATTCGTTTGGGACTCCAGGCAAAACCATAATCCGAAGTCATAATTTCCAAGGATTCGAAAAGCGCCCCGATGTTATCCAAAGGCTCTCCCATCCCCATGAACACGACATTGGTCAAACTTTCGCTTTCAGGAACGGAAAGTATTTGGTTCATAATTTCGGCAGACGAAAGTTGGGCGATGAAACCTTGTTTTCCGGTCATGCAAAACCGGCAATTCATTTTACAACCCACCTGTGTGGAAACGCAAAGTGTAGATCGCTCTTTATCAGGTATATAAACTGTTTCTACATATTTATTTCCCGAAACAGGAAAAAGATATTTCACGGTTCCGTCGGTCGATTCCTGCCGTTGGGCGTATGGTAATCTTCCAACCGTGTAAATTTCTTTCAGTTTTTCCCGGCGAACCAAAGAAATATCTGTCATCGCATCCATGGAAGATATTTTTTTCTTGTACAACCAAATAGCAATTTGTTTGGCTGTAAATGCAGGCATTTCCAATTCTTTCACCAAGGATTGGAGTTCATCCTGTGTTTTTCCTATTAACGATAGATTTGACATATATTTCAGTATTATTCATAATTGCGGGCTTGACCGCATCTCCAACATTCGGGAGATTCCGTCAAGCCCGCGTACCAAGAATAGCAACAACGCTTAAAAAAAGCGAATTCTGTTATCTTCTATTTTTACATTTTCTTTCAGCAATTCATTATTTTGCATAAAAGACATTATCCTGTAACTGTTTTGCATATTCAGATTCTGTATTTCCGTTTTTTCGTCGAACGCTTGTTCGCTCGCTCTTTTATCCATTATCGATAAAACATAAGCAGCTGCTTTTCCTGCAAAAGGTTTGCTGATTTTTCCCTTTTCGGTCGAAAGCGCCACGGCATTCACCGCAGGTTCAACTCCGATTCCGGAAATTCTCGGCGTATTGAAAGTTACGAACTTCACTTCCTGGGGTTGCGTATTCATTGCACTTGCATAAGCATCCAAAGAAGTCAGATTTTTTGCTTCCAAATTTTTCACAATCAATTCGCCTTTCTTTTGATTAATCAGCTCTCTTTTCAAAATATCGGAAACCTCTTTCACCGGACGATATCCTTCTTTCACTTTTCCTTCTAAGGCAGCAACTACATAATAATCACCACATTGCATAATTTCAGACATCTTCCCCTTACCGCTATTATTGAAAGCCCAACGAATAACGGTTCTCGAACTTTCGATAGAAGGTAATCCTAATTGAGCGGCATAAACCGGTACTTCTTTTTGGCAGATATAACCCGCGCCTTCAGCCGAATTTTTGAAAGATTCCAACTTATTGTTTTTTGTAATATAGGCGCTTAAATCATTATACAATTTGTTCATTGTTTCCTGGCTTGCCGTTACGGCGTACTGAATCGTACCTAATTTGTACTTGGTAACAGGTTTTGTTTTTTCAGTCACTTGTACCAAATAATTCCGGAGCGCCGTTTTCTGCATAAATACCTTATTAATTTCGGATTTAAATATAACATCCACAAAGTCCTTATCCAAACCGTTCTGTACCAAAGACAGTTCGGTTTGCCATCCGGCATCTCCGTTGCCCTGACCGTTAGTCAATTCCGATACCATTTGCGTAAACGGTTTTCCGCCGGCAACTACGCGAATCAAACTATCGGCATAAGCCGTTAATTGTTCATCATTAGTAAAATTAGGCAAAGTAATCACATTCAGTTTCGCGGAATCGGGAGCTTCTTTTTTATCCATTAATTTATGGATGTAGTAAACGTTATTTCCCGATGAAAGCGGACCTTCAACATCGCCTGTCTGGGCTTTTCCCGCAAAAACCCGTTCTTCTTCATTTAAAGCAGCCGTAGAAAGATAAATATTTGCATATTTGATGTCCGAATTATCATTAATAATATCCGTTACATCATCCGTTTTTTGAAGTTCGTTTCTTAAACTGTCTAAAAGGACAGATGCCTCCCGGGTATCTTCCTTGCTTGGTAAAATAGCAACCGTGATATAATCAATTACATGCGCTTCGGCTTGCTTGAATTCTTCTTTTCGTTTGTCGTACAAGGTTTTAATTTCACTTTCGGTTACAACAACCGATGAATCCGGGATGGAAGTATAGGGTTGAGCGACATAATCAAAATCCATATTTATGCTTTTTTCATCATAAGAGGTTTTTGCATCTATCGCATTGCTTACAATGGCAGAAGCCAGAAACATTCCCAACTTTCCGATTTTTTTCTGTTCAACCATCGCTCTTTTCATTTCTTCCCACTGCATTCTTTGTTCGGCAAATTGTCGTTGTTGGGCTTCAGGATAGTTAGCCCAAGTATCTTCCGATTCTATGATTTGAAGAAACTGCATCAACAGATTCCGGTCAAAAGTGCCGGTCTCCGGATTTCTGAAATATTGCTGAATCATCGGAGAAATGTTTTTTCCCATAATCATATCGTTACGCTCTCCTTCTCCAACGGTCAAACCTGTTTTTTCCGATTCTTTGTCCAACAAAATTTTTCCTACCAATTCGTCATATACCGATTGGCGAATCTGGTCTTGTTGTTCTTCCGTAAGCGTACCGCCGTAATTACTTTTATAGGCGTCGCTCATGTCTTCGACCTTTTTCATAAATTCTTGATAGCCAATTGACTGACCATCAACTATTACAATTTTTTCCTTGCTTTGATGAAAAAAAGTAGAACCGGATTTAAGAAAGTCACCGATAATAAATGCTAATAAAGCAATCCCTACAACGCCTACGAGTAAGCCTGCTTTATTTCTGATTTTTTCTAATGTTGCCATCTAAATACGTATGTTAGTTTTATTAGTTTAATTTACTTTTTGAAAATTGCGCACGAAGGTACAAAATTTTGTTATATTACGCACTATATTTTTATGAAAATTATAATTTTTATGAAAATCCGTATCAAAATTCCTTTACTTCTCCAAAACCGACAGCCGAACCAATTCAATTTTCGTGCGAGTGACCTTAATAATTTTAAATTCGAAGTTGTCAATCAAAATTGTTTCGTTCAGTTTAGGAAAATTCTGATAGTTTTCCAAAATGAACCCGGCGATGGTCAGGTATTCGTCCGATTCGGGAATATTCAAATCGAACATTTCATTTGCGCGGTCTATTTCCATTCTTCCGGACAGAACATATTCGTTGTCTTTCACCTGTTTAGCTACATATAGTTTGGTGTCGTGTTCGTCTTCTATTTCACCGAAAATTTCCTCCACCAAATCTTCGAGGGTAACTAAACCGGCTGTTCCTCCAAATTCGTCCACAACAATCACCATGCTTTTCTTTTCGGCAAGCATCGTTTTCATCAGTTTATTTGCCGCCATATTTTCCGGAACAAAGGGTAAAATGACAATGGATTGAGTCCAATCAGCCGGCCGGCCAAACAATTCGGAAGAATGGATGTATCCGACAATGTTGTCGATGTCGCCTTCATAAACAACAATCTTGGACAAACCTGTTTCAACAAATTTGGAGGTAAGCTCCCGAAGTGAAGTCGATTTATCAACCGCAATAATTTCGGTGCGGGGAACCATACAATCCCGGATTTTCACCTGTGAAAATTCCATTGCATTCTGAAAGAAACGGACTTCCGTATCTATTTCGGCATCATCCGGCGCCTCGTCAATCGTTTTTTGCAGCAGATAATCCAAGTCGTTCCGCCCGAAACTTTTCGGACTTTTATCGGAAATTTTAATTCCAAAAATGCGGGAAAAAATTCTACTTATACTCATTTGTTTATCGGACGCTATCGGATTTCAACTCTTTTACACTCATCTCTCCACCAACAGCATATAACTGAGGCTCATTCAAATACACATCGGATTTGAACCCAAGGCGACCGTACTGATAATCACCATTGGCGCGGGTAACTTTCGCCAATTTATGGGTATAAATGGCATCCCGAGAATTAGCCGGCGCTTTCCCGTCCCAAAATAACTCGGAAGTTTCGAAAGTCGTTCCTTCCAAGTTTTTAACCACCACATTTCCAATCCATTGCAAAAGTTCTTTTTTTAAAAAATAATAGGCGGTATCCGCTTCTATAGTCGCTTTTACTTGAAGCAGGGAATCAAATTGTTCCACATATATTTTTTCCGGAAAATACCAGTAATCTTCGGGATGTGTATATATTTCCTGCACTTTGGCTTTCAAACGATAACGGGTGATTCCTGAATCAGAAATCAAAGATAAAACATCTTCCGTTCGACTGATGGGCATCGTTTTGGCATCAACCGGCACTACCTGAAAAGTATTGCTTTTTTTGTTGCACGAAATCATAAATATACAACAGAATAAGATACAAGCTACTGCAATTTTTGTTTGAAGAACCACAACTCGTTAAATGTATAACTTAATGTAAATTTAAAATATTGCTCCTTAATATAAGTCTTCACCTCCGGCTGA
Source organism: Bacteroidia bacterium (assembly GCA_025996865.1). GTDB lineage: Bacteria > Bacteroidota > Bacteroidia > Bacteroidales > Azobacteroidaceae > Azobacteroides. The sequence continues at coordinate 4,441 of BNTV01000025.1, read as the reverse complement.
ATCAAGGAATATTCAAAAGCAAGGTTCACAAACGAACGCCTGTCCACCATCGGCAATCCAAACCCGATACTTGCTCCATATTCTTTATATCCCGAATCTTTGATTTTCAGATATGAATTGGTATAACTGAGACCTGCCCGGTAGCGAATCCGGTTGTAATATTTGTTGGTCATCAAATTCGGAATATATTCACCTCCAAGATTGATTTTCAAACGATTATTCAAAGCATTCGTTTGGTCATAAAATTTGGCGTCAGCCCAGCGCTGCAACAAAACATCCGCGCCGAATGTATAATGATACAATTTATTATAGGTAAATCCCAAACCATAAGATTCGGGCAATTCAAATACGGAATCGGTCGCGGAATAATTTTCACTATTGATAATAGCTCCTCCCGAACTCAATCTGAGCGTTCCTTTCTTTACTCCCTCATGAATCCGTATTTTGGGCGAATAAACCAATCCGACAACCAAGGTTTTGTTTTTTCCGGCAGATTGATGATACTGCAAACCGAAATCATAAGTCAATCCCGTAGTGCGAAGCGTATCCGTCCAACTGACATTGTAACTGCCTGCATCAAGAATATATTGGGCCTTATTATGAAGAATATCTCCGTATAAATAAGCGACTTTCACACCCAACGAAAGACGGTTAAACAAATCGTAGGACAAAGAACCATATACTTTGCTCAAGCCTCCGGTGCCGCTATATTCCATTTGGGCGTATCCGTCTTCAACCTCCAGTTTTTCAGTAGTTCCGTAGTGATATCCTACATAAGAAAACGGCTCAAGACCCACTCCAAATCCCATTTTCTTTATCAATGGAAATTGTAAGCCGATATACTCCAGATTACCGTTGAGTTTCCGTTCTTTATGGATTCCGTCGTTGAACCAGGCAAATTGTGCCGTTGCACCCAGGTCAAACATGAATGTCAAGGAATCGATACCTGAATAAGAAGCCGGATTCATCGGGTTAATCATGTAAGAACTTCTCACGCCGTAACCGATTCCACCCATTGCTCTTTGAGAGGTAAAAGCTTTATCCGCCAAACTACCATAACCGTAACGCGTATAAGGAGAATTTGTATTATTCTGTGTAAACGCAATATTTGGAATAATCGACAAAGCAACTACCAACCAAACTAATTTAATTTTATTCATATATTAATGCTGCATAATTTTATGACGACGCAAAGATAAGAAGAATATTTTTATTACACGCAGAGGGAATTTATGATTATTATTTATTAACATATTCGCTTTATACAGCTTTTCCTGAAGTTTTTTGTTGCTTCACTGGTCTCCGATGTTCGGACGTTTATATTCTAATATAATTATCTTTGTACCCATAAAACAAAAAAGTATGTTGACATCCGAAGAAATAAAATCCATTTATTGATGATAAAACCTATGGAGGAACGTTGTATAACCAATACATTCAAGCCGAGGCATGGATTAAGGACAATCGGATTATTTACCCGTATGCACTTGGTTGAAAAGCTTGCCTCTGGCATCCCTCGTATGCAGGCAGATATGAAAGAAGCAGGTCTCCCAGAGCTTATTTTACTACTGATGAAGCCTTTTTTACAGTTGAGTTTAAACGCCCGAAAGATATGGTGTCTCATACCGGATACTTGTCTCTAATCTGGTTTTAATTCATTGATTATTATCAATATAAATAATAATCGAAATGCTTTTGTCCGTCAAGTAGGACAAAACTAAGACAACGAACGCCAAATCTCAGCCAAAACCAATTATTTTGGCAATCTGAATGCCAATTTTGGACAAAGCTATACCAATAGGATAGAGAAAGCAAATAATCAGGGTACGCTGCCTTATTTTTTGAAAGATAATGCTAACTTTGCCGGAATTTCTGTAAATAAGATAAATGTGATTGGAAGAACGGAACTAATTAAAGAGGCAAAAGATAAATACAATGCGTACAATTCGGAGGATTGGGCGAAAATATACTTCGATAAGTTTAGCGGAGGATTTAATGTTTATCATAAGGAACATAAATTTTCAACAATAGGTGGTGGCGGGGATGCTGAAATAACTGTTGGTTTACTGCTTGCCAATCAGGGCAAACAGGTTGAATTTTTACCAGAAAGCAGTTATAAAAAAAGTCCTGACATTCGTTTTGATAATCAAACCTGGGATGTGAAATTTATTGACAATGCCAATGAGGAAACAATTAGAAAGTATATTAAAGATGCTCGCAAAGCAGATAACGCTATATTTTACTTCACAGAAAAAAGCAAATTAGTTTTTTTAAACAATGCAATAGAAAGGGAAGTAGGAAAATTTTTGAAAGGACAAACAAACAAAATGCCTGATATTTTCTATATGGATAAAAACGGAGTATTGAAACTGCTTTGGAGAAATAAAAAGGGACTAAATGAATAGCCCCTCTTATTTCGCGTATTTGCGCTTTTCGCCGCCCCCCCGCCGGACTGGTGCAGTACAGTAGGGAATGACTCCCCCTTGAACTGTTCCGCGTGAACGATTCAGGATTTGAACCTGATACTTGCCTTGACAATTCGCCCTTCATTACACTGCAAATATAAGGTTTATTTTTCAAACAACAAAGAAATAACAATAAATTATCAAATTTTTGAGTCAACAATACAGACTTTTACATCTTTACTAAACATTCGTCCCTTTCCTGTCATAATCCATTCGGCAGAAATGTCAAAATCTTCCATCAAGTAGGAAATCCAAATCGGTTGGAATAGCTTTCTTTCAGGATGTTCCTTGGAAAGGCCGAAATTTCGATTATTTATTTCGTACATTGCGGTAAAAGTCTGTTTTCCTCGCAGAACTTTCGCTGACACCAACATGTCAACTACCATAAAGAAACGTCAGGTAATACTTCTGATGTTACCCATTTGTGGAAAGATAGCTTCAGCCAAAAATTATTGCCCTTCCTGCGGTTCTCGTTATAATGAAACCGATTTATATGTTTATGAAAATCCTACTAAAAAAGGATGTTTGGGATTCGCATTTGCTTTGGTTTGTATTTTTAGCTTAATTTTTTTCTTGGCATACTAAACGATACCTTTGAAAAAACGTAGTGTTTTGGCAGCCAGTGTTTCTTAGAAATAGCGGGCTGCTTTTTTGTTTGGAATAGGGCAAAAACAAGGACTAAAATAAGTTTAGTCCCTATTATAGTCCTTGCTTTTCATAACTACTTGATTATAGTAGTTTATTGCGGAGAGATAGGTTGTACGACATACTATATTTTATAATTTCACGAAATATCAAAATCCTTATACAATCAACTTTTGCCATCTTTTTGGTATTCTATAATGATTTCCGCAAAGGTACGCTTTTATCGCCAGCCCGCCAAAACATCAATCACTCAATGATGCTTTTTCCGTATTTTCGGGTGGATAGATAGTAAGCGTAACAACAATACGGTACGTTGAGCGCTGGTCTTGCACAAAGTACTCTTTTCCTGCCAATTGGCAAAAACAAACCTTTGTGACGGTAAATTTGGTGGCATCAAACCTCATTTTATGTGTAACATTATACTGCTACTGAGGTAGTTTTGTTTTTTTATTAAGTAAAAATGAGGTTTGACTGAAAAATTAAATCAAATTGTTTTCTTTTTTTAATTTTTCAATTTCCTTTTTAGAGATGCTGTCTTGCTCGCCTTTATCGTAGATTGACAATAAATAGATTTTACTTTCTTCTATACTGATAATCAATTGATAAGTGATAATTCTTGCACCACCACTTTTTCCTTTGTTTTTGGAAGTGATAGCAATCCGGATTTTACGAGAATTATTACCTAAGTCCACTCCCATAGTAGGATTCTTCAGTAACTCGTCCTTGAAAGAGGACAAATCGTCTTTTAGGGAATGATATTTTTTGCTTAATATCTTCGCTTCCTTTTGAAACGTTTCAGTAGCAACTATTTTATAATTCATTTAAAAATTCGTCTAAAGTTACTTCCTTTTGTTTTCCATCCAGAATTTCTCTTACGTCCTTGAACCCGCTTTCCAAACTTTTGTACAAGGTACTTTTAGGCTGTACGACTTTAGTATCAGGCATTTCAAAACTAACCGCTTCGGCTGCCGACCTTAATAGAGTAATGATGCCTTTTCCCAATTGGGTGCGCTCGTTGATATTAATTTGATATGTTGCCATAGCCTTATATATTTTAAATTACACCACAAAGATACAAAATAATTGAGGATTGAGAATAGGAAATTATTATGATTATCCGCATGATGTCCTACAACCTAAAAAACGGAGCATTCGTGGGTGCCAATTTTATCAAAAAAATTTCTTTCATTAGTTGTATAATTCGCTGATTTTCATTATCTTTGTTCTATAATTTCAAGCAAAAAGAGGTATGAATATTTTTGATTTTACTAAAAATTTCCCTGATGAGGAATCTTGTATTTTGCATTTTAAAGCACAAAGAGACCAAAAAG
>BNTV01000024.1 GCA_025996865.1 Bacteroidia bacterium | reverse complement strand
GTATTGACATCACATTTGAAAAATTTATGTCACAGGGATATTATTTCATGTTGACCGGTTCCTTATTTGAATCCCGTTATCGCGGAGGAGACGGGATTTGGAGGAATACCCGTTTTAACCGCAATTTTCTTGCCAATTTCTTAATCGGAAAAGAATGGATGGTCGGAAAATACAAACAAAATATTTTCAATGCCAATATGCGCCTTTCTTATCAGGGTGGAGACCGGTATTCGCCGGTTGATAATGTCTCTTCATTGTTGGAAGAAGATGCTATTTATAATGAAACACAAGCATTTTCAAAGCAACTTTCTCCTGCCTTTTTAGCGCATTTTACAGTGAGCTACAAGATAAACAAAAAGAACCGGTCACACGAATTTGCCATTAAGATGTTGAATGCCACAGGCTATAAAGAATTTTACGGACACAGATACAATTTCAAAACAAAAACGGTGGATGAAAACCGGGAATCAATAGTTATTCCAAACATTAGCTACAAAATTGAATTTTGAAACCAAGATAATAAAATGCTTCATTAAAGACCACCCCAATTTTTATGATTCATACACAAGAACTTATATCGAAAGAGATGTTCGCCAAATTATTAACATCGGCAACGAAGTGGCATTAGAAATAAAAAAACATGCAACTCCTTCAATACATGATATTTCAGCCTTCAAAATTTTCAGCAAATCGGAAAAAACCGGCGATGGCTGTGAAATCTGTCTGACAAGTGAAATTCAACCGCTTGCACCAAATGTTACTGCCTTGTCGATTTGGAATATCTGATTTGTAACACCCCTGAATTAACATCACGGCTTTTCCGCCGAAGGCGGCGCATCCTCAAAGGAAACACCCCATTTTTCATTTGCTTTATCACCCATTACAAGCACTAATTTTCCACCTTTGGCAATATCTTCATGACTGAACCAAGGTTTATTCCACGCCACACCATTTAAAGTAGCCGATTGGATGTACTTGTTTTCATCCGAACAATTTTTCGCTTCGATTTCAAAGACAGAGCCGTTTCCCAATTTGATTTTGACATCGCCGAACAACGGACTGCCGATATTGTAAGTCGGCGAACCAGGAGTGACCGGATAAAAGCCCATCGCCGAAAAAACGACAAAAGCCGACATTCCTCCGCCATCTTCATCTCCCGGAACGCCCATCAGGTCGTTGCGAAACCACTGTTTCAACAACATACGGATGCGTTTTTGCGTCATCCACGGTTGACCGGCGTAATTGTAGAGATAAGGAATGTGCAACGACGGTTCATTTGCCATTGTAAACTGTCCCACATTTCCGGTTTGATCGGGCAATTGGGCGTAAAAATCAAATTTTCCTCTGCCTAACGGTTCGCGGAAGGTTTGATTTAAGTTTTTAATGAATCTTTCGGGCGAACCCATCAAGTTAATCAAGTCGGCAGGATTGTGGGGCACATCCCAACGGTAAGTCCAAGCGTTGTTTTCGTCGTAATACTCGCGAGCGCCCTGTCCGCCGGAAAAGCGGTAATCGAAAGGCTCGATGAATTTTTCATCCTTATCTTTCGGGTGGAAGAAAGCCGTCGCCGAATTATACAGATTGCGATAGTTATAAGAACGATTCAAGAAATATTGGTAATCGTCTGTCTTTCCTAATTGACGGGCAATTTGCGCCAAACACCAGTCATCATAACAAGTTCCTAAAGTCACGGCTACCGGCTGACGTTTTTCAAACGGATTTACGGCTGCAATAGACTCTTTCTCCCCTTCCCGCAAAGCCGGATAGTATCCTTTTTCCTGATAGAAAATGTCCAATTCCGTATTGGGAACTTTGCGCCAAGGCAATAAGGACTTTTCGGTCAAAGCCGCTTTGCAAGCATTATAAGCCGCTTCCAAATCGAAGTCCGTCAAGCCTTTGCAATAAGCGCTCCAGATAACGGATACCGCATGATTGCCGTTCATCCGGTGCGTATCGCCGGTGATTTCGGGGAATGTGGGCATCCATCCGTCAGAACTTTGTTGCGCCATCCGGATGTAGGAACGAATCATATTGGTTTCCTGTTCCGGTTCAATCAGGATGCGCAAGGGATGCGCCGCGCGGTAAGTATCCCAAATCCAATCGTCGGTATAGAAAGCCTTGCCGTCGTCGCTATGTACCTGATTATCCGTAGCGCTGTAATACTTACCGTCTTCGGAAATATTAATCATTCGTTCGTAAACCCGATAAAGCGAAGTGTAGAAAATGGTTTTATTGTTTTCGCAATCACCTTTGACCGTTATTTTGCCCAAAGCATTGTTCCATGTTTCACGACCGGCTTTTGCAACGGCATCCACATCGTAAGTATTGATTTCCCGCTGAAGGTTTTTCCGGGCTTGTTCGCTGCTAATGAAAGAAATACCATAACGCAAATCTATTCGGTTTCCCTGAAACTCCAACAGGATCGCTTTATTTCGGCCTTCGACCGAAAGCAAGGATTGGTCAACGGTTTGTTCGTTCAAAGCGCCGGCGCTTTGGGTCGCTTGTTCCGTTTCCAGATACAGATACACTTTGGTCGGACCTCCGTCAATCAGCTGGTAACCCGATACGGATTGGCCGGTTGCTTCCAATTTTCCATCCCGTGTATTGATAATTAAGCGATTAGGTCCATTATTTTCAAAAGCGAAACGATAAACTCCCGATTGATGCGAAAGCGCATAATCGACCTGAATTTTGGCCTCATCCAAATAAACGGAATACCGGTAAGGTGTAATTTTCTCGTTATCATACGAATAGTTGATAACCGGTTGAAGATTGAAACCTTTATCCGAAACCGGACTGATGTTGAAAGCCGAACTTCCCCGGTGGCTGGTGACAACGACCGGAAGGCCATGAATCAAATCCGAAGTATAATCGGAACGTTCGGGATAAACCCGCAACATACTGTTCGGCAAATGTACCGTCGGATAAGTCGGCACTAAAAGATGGCTGATATTTCCCATATAAGGATTGACGTAATCAACCGGGGATTTCCCTTGCTCTTCTCTTTTGCAGGAATTTGCAAAAACCACAAAAGCAATTAATAAACAAACAATTAACTTATTTTTCATTTTTATTCTTTGATAGTTATTTTTTTTTATTTATCTTGAAAAACGCCCGTCATGCGGTAGTAATTTTCCAATTGTTTCAACATGATTTTTTCTCCCGCTCCCACTTCTATCAATCCGGGTCCATTGTCGGCTCCGTATCCGCCATAAGCGGCCGACCGGATATCGGGCAGATATACAGGCCATTTCCCACCATTCCATGTATAGCCGAACAGGAAAGGAACCAAGCCGTAAGGCTGAAATTCACGTTTCCAGTCGATCTGGAACTTGATGAAAGGCTCGCCGGGTACGGTTGCAATCACATACCGGTTATTTAAGGAAATAACGGAAAAATAAACATTATATTTTAATGCTTTATCATATCGTCCGGTAAAAAAGAGCGAATCGGCCTTTACTTTAATATCTGCTTCATCATGCGGATTGGGATACAATTCCTTGGTTAACTTAACCGCTTCTATGGAAAGCAGTTTACCCATGCGGTCAATCAGGTCGTAATTGGAAGGACGAGGATCGTCGGGACTTTTCCGTCCGCCGTCTTTGAACAGGGGCGCCTGGTTTCCTCCGCCTCCCTGCACAAACAGGCAGTTGATCGAATTATTGAAAGCTTCTTCGGTGTATTTGGTTGCATAACCGACATAATCGGCCGAAATCTCAAAATTATTCCATGCAACATCGGGATGACAGGCATAATTCATCATTACGGCCCGCGTTTTACCGCTTTTGTCTTCAAATTTCAGAATACCTACCGCAGGATCAACCGGTCCGTGAGGGATGCGTTCGGGATTGACCGCACGGTAATGCTCGTCGCCGAGCCATGATTCGCGCGCACGTCCGTCTTCGCGAAGGAGCAGCCGGTTGAAGCCCAATTGCGGGAAATAGCGGTGCCCGCCCGATACAATTGCTTCGAACATGTTTTTTGAAGCCTGTTCCATCACAGCGGTCAATTGTTTGTCGAGCCATTCGTCGGGAGCGCGTTCGGAGGAGTGGGTGTGTTGCGGACAGAAATAGATTTCATTCAGGCGGAACCGTTTTTTCAACGTTTCCGCCAGCGGAATATTGATATATCCGCCCAGGTCGAGGGAAACAAAAGCTATTCTTACGTTTCCGGCTTCCAAAATCAAACTCCGGGCATAAATTGAATCATGCACCGGATACTTCGGTTTAGGCGGAGTGATATTGATTTTAGCAGTTCCTGCAAAAAAATTACCGGCAGCCTTGCAAACAATGCCCGGCGCCATTAAACAACCTGCCAAAAGCAGGAAAAAAAAGAATCGTGTTCTCATGAGGTAAAAAAATTAAATTAATTGTACAAAACTAACTTTTTGCGATTAATAAAACGATTAAGAATAGTATTAATTAAGAATAATTTTTGAAAAAAGTTGCATTTTTCATGTTTTTAATCATATTCTGTTTATATTTGCACAAGGAATTATAAATCATTAAAAAACAAAAGACTATGGCTTATGGTTATAAAGGGGTGCTTGCCTTGGAAGGGGAAGACCCCATTGAATTGGACAATTGTGCTTACACATTTGTGAGGCAAGTGAATGAAAAAACAGGAGAAGTTGCGAGTGGCGTATTGGGTGGAACAATTCACGCTATGTATCTCGACTATCCCAAGGACAGTATCTGGGAGTGGGCAATGAACTATAAGTTTAAAAACGGGTCCGTTAAAGTGAAGCAAACAGACGAGAGCAAAGGAAGCTTCATCCCGTCGGAAGAAGTTAAATTAACGGAGGCGGCCTGTGTACATCTGCAATTTAGTTATTCGCGGCACAGCGGTACACATTTTTGTACCAAATTAATCATTACATCCAACGAAAGTGTAGTCGGAGATACATACGACTGGGTGAAAAAGGACTGGAAACTTTTATAAACAAGTATTTATTATGGAAAAAGGAAATTTGAAAAATAAAGCGAAAGAAGCGGCAATGGATGCATTGGGTTTAAATGATACATCGGTCGATGCCCGGCTGTATCTGAACGGAAAAGAGTATCCCATCGACACCTTTGACATTCAATTTCAGGAATCGTTCGATTTCAAGGGTGAGCCGCAGCGGGAAGTAAAAGGTGGATTGATGTCTATCGGTTTCAATCAGGTAGTGGATGAACAGTTGAATTACTGGATGTTTCATCCGGAAGTGTATTATTCGGGGTCGGTTGTATTCGCTTCTTTCAGCCGGATTGCCAATCCGGTCATCATCATTGAGTTTGTTAAAGCGCGTTGTGTGAAGTATTCCAAGAATATTGATCCTTCCCTCTCGCTCAATATCCTGATTACGGCGCAGAAAATCAAGGTAAACGGGATGGGACATAAAAACAATCCCAAGTATTAATATGTATTTATTTTTTATTATTATTATAATACTGTTAGCAATAGTATTTTTAGCAGGTCTGATATTTTTTGCACGGCTTCTAATTTTAAAAAAGAATATGGGCTGTGGACTATTGGGTTTATTTACAATGATAATAATAGCATTGGTTTTTTTCTTCCGTTCTGAGATTATCTCTTATCAATCAGAAGATACATTTATTATTCAATTTGAGAATGTTACAAAATTATCATATCCTGCTTCCGGAAGAATAATAGAAAAAAAGAACAATGAGTTTCTTAATTTTTCAGGAGATTATGAGTTAGCTGCTATTATCAAAATGGATAGTCTTGATTATAAAAAGATATTGCAAAATGTGCAGTCAGACAAAAGTTTTGAAATAGAAAGCATTATGCAAAATGAACAAACAACTCCATCCTATTTGCTAAAAAAGCAAATATCTGTTAATGATTTCGATTGTGTTTATAAAAAAATATCAAGATACAAATGTAGTTTGTGGTTTCATAAGAATAAACAAATAATTGTTTATGAAGATATTAATTACTAATTCACGAAGAATATATGAAACCCGCATGCAAAAGTTGCGCCAAAGAGCATGAAACAACGTTCGGCGGAGTCAAATTGTTGCGGATTCCATGTGACCATAAAAAACAAATTAATTACACATGAAAAGAAAAATAATTGAAGGAGAATCCGTAAGTATAGATGAATTTAAAAATTATAGAGATTCTAAAAGTGATGCTAGTTTTGGAATAAAAGGGCAACCTAATAGCATGATGTTAAAAGAATTAATGTCGGGAAAATCAATAGAGGAATATAGTTCATTTGAATTAAATACTCGACAAGGATACCCCAATGATTCTTTGACAGTTAAATTAATAGATGGTAGTACTGAGTTTGACATTCACAAATCCGTGAAGGATAAACATAGAAAAATTGGTCCACTTGAATCTATACTCTTTTCACTAAATGTACCAACTCCTGGTTCGCATTACGATTCAAGAAGATTAATGCGCACAGAACCATTGGAAGAAATGAACAATGACAGATTAATACAAATAGCATTTTCACCTTTTTCTTTTTCTAAATATGGAAAAGAAATAAAAGAACATTTCTCTCTTACAAATAAGCAAGCCGGTACAGATTTGAGATTAAAAATTGACAAATGGTATAATAGTGATACAAATAAGGATTTGGTAGTAGATTTCATTAAAGACAAACTAAAAGAAGCTTATACCAGTAAAAAAGGTATAATGCAGGAAATAATAGTTCCAAAAGATCTTTTAAAAAAACTTACTTTCAGAACATCCATAAAAAATATGAGTGAAATGATAGCAATAGGAGGAATACAATATGTTAATCTGAAAGGTTATTTATTAGATGTAAAGTGGGGTGGAAAATCATGGAATTCACAAGGAAAAATTATTGAATCTTCGACAATCATTCAAGTCCAATTGGATTTTGTATTAGGAGACTGGTTTGGTGTAGATGAGGACGATATAACCAATAATGGTATAGCAGCACAATTGGGAAGAAAAGAATTAGCTGCGTTATGGATACTCCAACATCAGAGAGGTTATCACCCTTTTATTTGTTTTTATGAATATTCGGAAATTTTAAATTTGAAATTATAATATGTAATTAATTCAGTATTTTGGATATTGCAACATCAAAGAGGCTATAAGCCTTTTATAAATATGATAAATATATGGAAACAAGGGATTATATTTTTCAGAAATAAAATTTCAATTTTCAATAAAGATTAAAAATAAATATCTTATGGGAGATCTTAGTGTATTGTTATACGTATATCTTTTCCTTTTTCTTGTTATAGTAGGACTTCTTTTTTTGATGCTATCATTTGTAGTCGGAATAAAAAAGATTGCAGGGAAAATAGTTTTTGTAGTGGGTATTCTTTGTTGTATACCTTTCACTTACCTTTGTATCCTGAATTATGATAATAGTCATTGGGAGTGCTTAGGCCCCTTTTTTCAATCCATTGAAAAAAAGAAGTACGACAAAATGAAGCAACTGATAGAAGAAGGATATAATGTAAATGAAAACAATCGTTGTGCGTATCCATCCACACCATTGTCATACGCTGTCAGCAAAGGAGATATTCGTAGTGTTCAATTATTGGTGGAACATGGGGCAGATCCCAATCTTAGACCAAAAAATGCTGTTATCCCTATAGAAATAGCAATTTACAAAGGTAATACAGTCATATTAGACTACTTGTTGGAACATGGGGCGGATGTATCTTTAAGAGACAGTTTAGATTCCAGATTTCCCCTCGAATTTGCAACAGGTTATAGTTCTCCTGTAAGCAGGGATATTGTTGAAGTTTTGCTGAAACACGGAGCAGACCCCAACAGCAACAATTGCAGACCAGTGACAAATGCTATCAATTATAATAATTATGAGGTGGTTCTCTGTTTATTGGAGCATGGAGTTGATGTTAATTGTCTGCCGGGATTAAAAAGTGCGGCTCAACGCGCTGCTGATATTCTAAACGTAAAATACCGTCGTAATGATTATTTGAACGCAGTTAAGATTATAGAACTGTTGGAGGAATATGCTCCGAAAGAAGTGGAATTGCCGACGGATATGGAGAAATAGAGATGCCTTGGCTGCCTTCTGGATATTGCAACATCAAAGAGGCTATAAGCCTTTTATTAATCTGATTAAATATACGGAAATAAAAGATTATATTTTTTAGAGATTTCAATTTTCAATAAAGATTAAAAATAAATATCTTATGGGAGATCTTAGTGTATTGTTATACGTATATCTTTTCCTTTTTCTTGTTATAGTAGGACTTCTTTTTTTGATGCTATCATTTGTAGTCGGAATAAAAAAGATTGCAGGGAAAATAGTTTTTGTAGTGGGTATCCTTTGTTGTATACCTTTCACTTACCTTTGTATCCTGAATTATGATAATAGTTATTGGGAGTGCTTAGGCCCCTTTTTTCAATCCATTGAAAAAAAGAAGTACGACAAAATGAAGCAACTGATAGAAGAAGGATATGATGTAAATGAAAACAATCGTTGTGCGTATGAATCCACACCATTGTCATACGCTGTTCATAAAGGCGATATTCGTAGTGTTCAATTATTGGTGGAACATGGGGCAGATCCCAATCTTGAACCCAATATTGGTTCTACCCCTCTGGATGAAGCAATTTATAAAGGCGATACGGCCATATTAAACTATTTGCTGGATCATGGGGCGGATGTATCTTTAAAAACGGGTAGCGTTAATCCGATATTCCCTATTGAATTCGCTACGGTTAATCTATCAGCGAATAAGGATATTGTCGAAGCTTTGATAAATCATGGCGCCGATGTCAATGTGAATAACTGTGAACCCTTGCGGGGGGCTATCCGCAATCACAATTATGAAGTGGTGCGTTGCCTGTTAGAGCATGGTGCGGAAGCGGATAAGCATATAGAAATATTGAGGCGACAAGCCATTCATACCTTGGAATATCTCAAAGAGCATAAATGGTATAATGATACATTGCCGGCAGTTAAGATTATAGAACTGTTGGAGGAATATGTTCCGAAAGAAGTGGAATTGCCGACGGATATGGAGAAATAGAGATGCCTTGGCTGCCTTTGGATATTGCAACATCAAAGAGGCTATCGGCCTCTTATTGTTGTACTCGAGATTTTCATATTTCAACTACTGTTATATTTATTATGATTTGTCGCTACGTCATTGCGAGACCCCAATAAACACGTTTATTGGGGTCTCGCAATGACGACTACATAAAATTAACTTAACACTACACAATACCCTTATTCAATTAAGGTACATGAATCTTCTCAATGGTAGTGAAGTTGCTGGCTCCCATTCCCGGATAGTTGGTCTCCGGTTTGCCCGCCGCTGTCTGACAATTCATCGAAACGCGCACCCAGTAATCAATGCCGGTGTATTTCAGCGGTTTCATCGTCCTGAGTTCAACTTCCGTACCTTCCATATCGTTTGTAATGGTTTTCGGCGTATTAAAGAGGTCTCCGTCGCCGGCGCCTGCATTGATTGTACGCGAAACCGACAATGATGCTTGTTTGAGATCGGGCATTTCATAGCCCGGTTTCTGATTGCGTTTAAATTTTACCGAGCAATTCAGGTAACCCTCCGCATCGACGTAGGGCGTCTTTACCCATTCGATTGTCAGATAAGGCGTAACCGTAAAATCACGGGTAGCCGTTCCCTTTATTTCGACGAGTTCTCCCGCGTCGTCATTATCCTGGTTGGCATCATCGTAAGGAAAGAAGGCTCCGCTGTAAGGTAACAAACGATAGGTGCCGCTGAATATTTTAGTATTGCGGTAGGTGCCGTCCTGCTGTACTTTCAACGTTCTGTTGGCGGTATAGGTCGTGCTGTCTTTCGCCCAGCTGATTTCCCGGATACGGATGATAGCTGCGCCTTGATTGACCTGGAAAACCTGATTCTGATGGTCGAATATTTTACCTTCTATGGTGCAATCGGGGTCTTCGTAGTTGTCTATTTCGCAAGCTGTAAAAGTGAGGCAAAGCAAAATAAACGAGATATAATAATTAAAAACTTTCATGATTTTTATTTTTTAATATTATTGATTTCTATTCTTTTGTAATAACGGATTATTTTGAAGTTCGCTACTCGGAATCCCCTCATAATAGCGGTTTTTGTCGAATGAAGCAGGCTCAGAGTAGTGTTCACCCTGCTTGGCGTCGTAGATATACTTTCCGTCGGGAATACCGTCTGCGCCAACGGTAGCGCCTTTGGTGAACATAAACGAATACAAACCTCTTTTGTTGGTTTGATTGAATTGCGTGTCAAAAGTAAACCAACGTCTTAAATCCCAATAGATTTTTGCTTCATTCGCGAGTTCTTTGTAGCGTTCAACCCTGAGAATCTGTAAAGCGCGGTTAGGCGCTTCCACCCAGGCGCCTTGACCTTTCGGGCCGGGTTTGGTCCAGTTGGTGTAAGCCGGGTCGGTGGACAGTTCACCCTGACTTGCCAGTAAATTTGCGCCTGCTCTGCTGCGTACCGTATTGATACAGGTATAAGCATCCTGAAGCATATCTGTCCCGCTATAGCTGGTTTCTCCGCTTTGAGCCAGCTCAATAGCCGCTTCGGCGCGGTTCAGCAGTATTTCCGCGTAACGCATTTCAATCCACGACTGTGTGGATTCTTCTAATTTGGTTTGCGCAAGAGGCATACTTAAATTCAAGAATTTTCGCAGCATAATGCCGGTCATCGTATTTCCTTCCCCACTCCATTTCGTTGTAGGACCGTCTAAGCCTGAAATGAAGATTTTCATACCTGCTATATCATCATACGTTGCCGATTGCGAACTGCGATTACCTTGGGTAATAATCATCGATTTATCATCGTTAAACATATTCTTCTGAGGAATCCTCGAATCGGTTTGATTACTTCTGTAATTGAAATTGGTTGCGCCATCGTCAATACTGAATTTTTTGAACTTGTTCACATCAGGGTCGATATTTTTGTTGAAAACGCCCATACGGATATCAATCTTGAAACCTTTGGCCATCATTCCGGGAACAAAAATCTGCGCTCGCAGGCGCGGTTCGGCGGCGTCCCACATTTGATGAGCGTTGTCATATACGAGGTAGTTGCCATCCGCATCAAAGGCGTGGAAATGACCTTCGGCGTTCATAGGCAAATTGTCGAAGAGTTCGACCCAGTCGAGAGGAACACCGTAACGGCCTCCGTAAGTTGTCGTTAAACGCACCGGACAAAACAGGGCGTCCATGGAGTGGGTGCTTGGCGCCGAATAGTAATATTTACGCAGCCACATACTTTCCTTATTGTCGTCGCATTTTTCCCATACTTCGGCAAAATTGGCAACTTTGTCGGCGTTTGCAATGTGGAGTTCATAATGCCCTTCTATCAACTTGGCGGCATCCCAGGCTTGTTTGAAATAACCGACCGCCTTACCGGCAGGAATACCTTGCAGCAGGACGCCATCGATTTCCCAGTCGGCGAATTTGTCATGACCGTAACGAGCCGTAGTGGCAGCATACAAGGCAACACGGCTTTTCAGTCCGGCGGCAACGTATTTGTTGGCACGGCCCGCTTCAGATGTTCCGGGCATACCTGCAATAGCGTCTTCCAGATCTTTCAGGATAAAATCGTAGGTATCGGCATGACTGCTGCGTGCTATCCACAAGGTTGTTTCATCGTTGGGATCCAGGATTTGAGGAGCTTCGATAAGCGGCAAACCTCCGTATCGTTTTGCCAGTTGGAAATAAATATAAGCCCGGATAAATTTGGCTTCGGCAATCCATTCCATGGCATAAGCCGCCAAATCGGGATAATTAGGCAAGTCGTTGATCAAGGTATTCACTTGGCGGATAATCTTAAAACCGTCACCCCAGTAACCATTCCGGTGATATTGTCCGAATCCGCAGTCTTCGTTACACATTTCACCGGTTAACGATCCGATTTGCCAGATGTTCAAAGTTTTAAAATAGCCATAATCGCTATTTGTCGCATAATGGAAATCTTCCATAGGCAGGTGGTTGTAAATACCTGCCATATAAGCTTTGATACCACCTTCGGAATAGATGTCCTGAGCTGTCAAAACGGTTTTTGGAGTAAGATCCAAATCATCGCACGATGTATTCCAGTACAGGCAAAATATCATCACAATTATTATTGAATATATTCGTTTCATATTTTAATATCTTTTTATTAGTTAAAAATAAAAACCGGCTGTCAGAATTGGATTGTCCCTCCAAAGTTAACGGTACGATTCAATGGATACATGTAGCCATAGAGTTCCGTAGGTCTTTCCGGGTCAAGTCCTCTTACTTTTGTAATTGTAAACAGGTTGTACGTATTGATGAAAAGACGGAGATTCTTCACCCTTATTTTTTTTGTCACTATATTTTGAGGTACGGTAAAGCCGAGTTCCATGTTTTTCAGACGGGCATAAGCGCCGTTTTGAATATTAAACTGTGAATTGCTTTCCGCCCGGGTTTTCCCATAAGGATAATAGCCTGAAATCCACTGTGTCGATGGATTGTATGGATCTATATCAGCATCGGCGGGGTGCCAGCGGTCGAAAAGTAATTCCAAAGCGTTTCCCTCCCAAGCTAAAGGCTCAAGCAACTGTTCGCCGTAGGAAACGTATGACATGGCTGATCCCTGAAACTGCAAAATAAGATCCAGCGCTTTGTATTGTGCGCCGAGGGTCAGGCCGAAGTTCATCAACGGATAGTTTCGCTGATCTTGGAAACTGGTCGAATTATTAACCGTAACCGTAGTGGCAATCGGATGATCGTCGTCACCGTCAATCGTTCCGTCGCCGTTCCAATCTTCGTAAATCGGGTCGCCCGGAAGTGATCCCGAATTGGAATAAATGGAATTGATAATGTCATTCCAGGATTGATAAGTTCCGGCAGCTCCTTTTCCAAACCAGATATCCTGATAACGTCCTACCCGATTGTCACGCCAGTAACTATACGAATTTGTACGGGACGGTTGGACTTTTTCAGTAAGGATTGAGCGCGTCATTGAAACAAATCCCGAAACATTATAGCTAAAATCTTTGAGTATGCGGTTCCGGTGCTTCAATTCAATTTCAAATCCCTTGTTGCGGTCGGCGTTCATATTTGCATCCGAAATTCCCGAACCGAAAGTTGCGGGAACGATGATTGAAGGCGTATCCAACAAGCCTTCGCGGTCGCGCTGGAACAGGTCAACCGAAAATCCGAACAACCCGCGCCAAAGGTCGGCTTCAATCCCGATATTTTTCATTGTTGCCGTGTACCAGGTTATGTTGGGGTTAGGCGCATTGCGAAAGCCTATTGCATTTGTAAACGTGTTGCCGAATACGTAGCCGGCAGGTAAACTTTTGTTACCGTTGGCCATCGGATAGTCAAACCCTTCGATAAACTGGAACCTTGAAGCGTCGTCATCACCCAGTATCCCATACGAGCCTCTGATCTTCAAATTGTCTATGAATGAGAAATTATCCTTGATAAACGATTCTTCCGAAATACGATAACCCAGCTGTACACTTGGGAAGAAACCCCACTGCTTGCCTTTCGGAAATTTGGAAGAACCATCATAGCGGAAAGCAAATTCCAGTAAATATCTGCTGAGGAAATCATAATTCAAGCGCCCAACCAAAGCATTATTGGAATTTTCCGACAATCCGCTTCCGAGACCTTCCTGTTTGTCGGTATCGCCTGCGAACAGGAAAGGAATAGGTATGCTGAAATAACGCATGGCGCGGAAGTTATAACCCTGGTTGTAGCTGCTTTCCAACAGCAGCAAAGCGGCAACATGGTGCGTTTCGGCAAACGTGTTGTCATAATTCAGCGACAGGTTCCATAACCTCGAGTAACTTGTCGAGTAATTGCGGGTCAATTGCGTCTGGGAGTTACGTGTATAGACCTGGTAAGTATCATTCGCCACATTGTAAGTGTATTCGTTGAATGCTTTCTTGAAGTTGGATTCGTCGTTGAAAACCCTGTCGTAACTGAACAGGAAATTAGCCGACAGCCCTTTTATGGAAGGAATCTGATAACTAAGCGCCAGGTTGGATTGCAGGATGTGTTTCTGGTTGTTTACTTCACCGCTCAATTCGGGATGAATCAGCGGTACGACATTTTCAATATCACCGCTGGTGGGGTGCGTAAAGTAAGGCGCTGTATTGTTGGCATAAACGGCATCCGTAGGTTTCGAGCGCCATAATTTCGAGAAAATCGTCCACGAACTGGGGTTTTGACGATTTGTCTGGTCATAAATATAGTTTAATCGGATAGACGCTTTCAATTCGTTGGTAATGTTGGCATTGAGGTTAGCCCGCATGTTATAACGATCGTAGTTCGATGAATTTGTCTTGAAAAAACTGCCTTGATTGTTATAACCGACATTAACAAAGTAATCAATTTTGTCTGAGCCGCCCCGGATCGAAACATTATGCTGTTGCTGCGGCGCCGCATCCCGCAGAATTTCGGCATACCAGTCGGTGTCGGGCATCTTGCCGTCTTTCAGATCCAGGAAATACTGGCTGTCGTACATTTTACGCGGGTTTGAAGTGCTACGCATCGTCGTTTCATTGTATAACAAAGCCCTGTCCCAAGCATTGATCGGCTTCAGTATTTCAGCAGGCGTCTGAATTCCGTAATAACCGGAATATTCAATTTTTGCCTTTCCTTTTTCTCCTTGTTTGGTAGTAATAAGTACAACGCCATTTGCAGCACGTACCCCGAAAACAGCGGCCGAAGCATCTTTCAGAATTGAAACGCTTTCTATGTCGTTCGGATCCATACGCGAGAAATCTCCACGCGGAATGCCATCCACGACGAACAGCGGAGTGCCCAAACCGCGAATATCAAACTGGTTGGTAAACTCACCGGGTTCGGATGTCTTCTGTATGACACGCAAGCCGGGCAGCTTACCGGTAAGCGAATTCTGAAGGTTTGAGTTCTTGGTAACTTGCAGTTGCTCGTTACCAATAGAAACAACCGAACCGGTAAGCGTAACCTTTTTCTGGGTACCGTAACCGACAACAACAACTTCTTCAAGATTTGTCATATCTTCCTCAAGCACAAAGTTGAAAACGGTTTGATTTCCAATCGTTTTTTTCTGACTGACATAACCTAAGTAGCTAACTGTCAGAACAGAATTGGCAGGCAACGTAGAAGGTGTCTGAAGCGTAAAGTTTCCCTCCGGGTTGGTAGCAACTCCATAAGTCGTTCCCTGAATTGTTACGGAGGCTCCGATAATTGCATCACCGTCTTTTCCGGTAATGTTTCCCTTAATCACTTTGGTTGTTTGTGCGTTTATTTCTATTACCGTTAAACAGGCTAACAAAAATAAAATTACCCGCATCAACCTTTTTTTAACAAAGAAAATTTTGTCTTTCTCTTTGTGTTTTTCAATAAAACAGGATTTTTCCATAAAAACAATTGTTAATTTAAATAAATAGAATTATCTAAAGATTATCTTTATCTTCATAAATATAGTTTTCATGATAGATGCACAAACGTATGATAATATGTATAATAAAATAATTAAAATTTTAATTAAAATCAATAAAATTTGTTTTTATGGCAAAAATAGTTAATTAATTCTTTTGTTAATTGTTGTGTTAAGTGTTTGGATCAATGTTGAAATTATAGGACGATGCAAAAAACCATACCGTGCAAAGTATAAAAACAATTGCGGGCCTGTTTATCGGCCCGCAATCTCCGGAAAATCTTTTGCCTTTTACTGTTTTGCAGGATTTTTCTGCAATTTAATAATCAGTTCTACAGAGCCTGCTACGCCTCTTTCTATTTTTGAAACATAAATAATGCCGCGTAAACCCATGCTTGATTTTACCAAATATGCTTTACCGGCGTCAATTTGATTAAAAGCGTATGTTCCAAATTCTGCGCCGTTCAGATTTCTCATGAAGGCGTCGTTGGACATTTCATCAAAAACCGTTTTGGTAAACGGAATACTGTTTACCGCCACTATTCCGCAAAAACTGCTTACCTTCGTTCCCGTCCGGTTCAGGATTACCTGTTTGGCCAGTTCGGTAGGCGATACAAAAAGAGGAATATTGGCCTGTGGATTGAATCCGTAGCAAAAACCTTCATCATCCGTCTTGTTTTCAAACTCAGCCACAGAATAAACCTTACGGTCGGCAAACGAGAAGTAGAATCCGTAATTGCTGTTGTTTTGCGCTCCCAGGGTTACATTATATACGTCTATTGGTTGAGATCCCAAAAAATGGAAAACTTTCTCATCCATATTTCCTATTCTGTCAACACATTTGACGGGAACATCAAAAGGAGATTTTCCTTTGATATCCACATCGTATGTAAAATAAAAACGAGTTTCGTCGCCTATACTGTCCCTGCCTATGGTTTCGTTTCCCAACTGAATGGTTTCGATGAAACCTTCGGCCGAAATTGTTCCCTTGATCTGATAGGGAGCAGGATTTGGATTGTCTCCATCCATCACATAGTGGTCAACGTCATGGGTAAAAAACACGTAAGGCGGCAGCATTTCTATCCGTTCATTGTCGCAGGATGCCAGTAGCACCGGAATAAATAATAACAATAGTATTCGTTTCATAACATTCTTTTTTTAATTGTTTACAAATACTTCATATTCTTGGGTAATTGTCCGGCTTTCCGAAGTAACCATATATTTTACCGGACCGGAAAAATTTTGTACGGTTCCGGAGGCGGGACTTACACTTGCCCCGGAGGAGAGCAGAATTTCAGGATATATCTTTGTTCTGTCTATTTCCTGCGGAATCGTTATGTGAATCGTTCCATCCTGAATCGTTCCGTCAAAATAAACGTTTTGATTCTGATAGATGCGGAACCTGACAATATTTGCATTCACGCTTGGCTGGGGAGAAAGGTCTTCTTCCGGTTTTTCGCAGGAGAATACCATTGTCAGTATGCCTGCCATCAAGATGAATTTTGTATATTTTCTTATAATATTTTTCATACGTAGATAATTTGTTTTTTATATGAATTAATTTATTTTCCTAAAACAGGCCATCCCGGATTTTGCCGGAGTACGGGATTCAACAATATTTCCTGCGTGGAAAGCGGATAAAGATAATGTTTCTTTTCAAACTTTATCGGATTTCCCACGCTTACTCTTGAATAGAAGCCTGAATTTTCTCCTTTCGTAACATCATATCCATGTAAGTTGCCGTTTTGTGTTTCTTCAGCGATTCTCCATCTGCGGACATCAAAAAAACGGTGGTCTTCAAATGCCAATTCAACTCTGCGTTCATGGCGGATTTTTTCTCTCATCTGATTCTGGTCCAAACCGGACGGCAAAGCCGGCATTCCGACACGCGCCCGAATAGCGTTGACCGCGTCGTACACTTCAGACGTCGCTCCCCCATATTCGTTCTGGGCTTCGGCAAAATTGAGCAAAATTTCGGAAAAGCGGAAAATATGGGTGACATTTCGTCTTACTACCAATCCGGATACTGCGGCATTAAATTCTTCATCGCAGTATTTCTGAATGCAAAATCCCGTTTTCTGGCTTTCCAGGTGGCTTGCTGTTCCTCCAATCCATGGATAGAAGTTATAGCGTGCATATTGAGCGCCCGGATAAGCAATCGTCGCTTTGAAACGAGGATCCCTGTTGTTGCCCGGTTTATTGAGGTCAAAGCCGCTGTCGGGGTCTGACGGCATTTTCCCATTTGTCATCTCAAACTGTTCTGCCAGTTCGAGGGTCGGATTTACCCAGTTCCATCCTTGAGCGGAACGGTTGTAAAATGGAACCATTCGCCCGTCCCATTCGTATTCGGGATGATTGATCCAAACCGATTCCCTGCCTACTTTGAAGAAAATATTGGAGAATCTTTTGAAATAATTATCGAACGAAGCCGGATTTGTCTGGTCATAGATTTCCTGGTCAAGACCGTAGTTCTGACTCATGTTCATAATCATCCGGCATGCGTCGGCTGCACTTTTCCATCTTTCTTTGTTGTAATTGCCGTAATACTGAATTTCCGTATAATCGGATGATACGGGTGAATCGGTATTGAACAGCGGGCTTGCGGCAAACAGGAATAAACGCGCTTTAACGGCATAACACGCAGCGGTGGTAGCCCTTCCTACTTCCGAAGTTGCTCTTACTTCGGGAAGCCCTTTTGCCGCTTCGTCCAATTCGTTGCTCACCCATTCGACACATTCGGCAAATGTGCTCCGTTCCTGATTGGTCAAGGCAGAATAATCGCTTGGGTCAATTGATTGTTCAAGCATAATTACGCCACCGAAACGGCGAATCAGTTCTTCATAAAAGAAAGCTCTCAGAAAACGCGCTTCACAGAACATCAGCTGTTTTTCAACTTCGTCGCCATCAGCGCGGGAAAGATTTTCAAGAAACAGATTTACCCTGCGGATGCGCTTATAGGTATTGTTCCAGAAACTTACCGTCGGAACATCATTTTCGGCACCGTCTCCGGCATTCCTGTTATCGTCGGGCGTCCAAGAACCTTCATGGAACTTGTTACCCCAAATTGAATAACCGGCGATGGCGTCGTCACAGCCGGTAGCATATAGAACGCGACGGGAGTGCAAATTATAAGCTGCCTGCCTTACTTCCCAATACAGATTGTTCAACACGCGTTTGGCGGTAATTACGTTCTGGAAAGCCATATTGATCGTAATATCGTCGCTTGCGGGTTTTTCCAGATAATCACAAGCATTGTAAACAAATGACTGCGCCAAAAGTATTATAAATAAAAATATTTTTTTCATATATTTCAAGAATTTAGAAAGTTAATTTTACCCCTCCATTTACAACCAACATCAAAGGATACCTTGTTCCAATATTTTCCGGGTCATAAACAGGCACCTTTGTCCATGTGTACAAGTTCATTCCGTTAATATAAAGGCGAGCGTACTGCGCTCCGATTTTAGAGACCAATCGTTCAGGAATGGCATATCCGATCTCAAAATTCTTAAACCGGATATAATTCCCGTTCCGGTGCCAGAAAGTAGAACCTTCATAATTGTTGTTGTTGGGTCTGGCAAACGAAATTCTCGGATAACGGGAGTCTCTGTTCTCCGGAGTCCATCGATCAAGCCATTCTGTCAGCGGAGTGTTATTTTCGTTCCAGAACGGGATATTCAGCGCGTTCATGAAATTATAGGTTACGTTGGCAGCGCCTTGAAACATGCAACTGAGGTCGAAACGTTTATAGTCGAATCCGAATTTAAAGCTATAAAACATTTCCGGTACGTTTGTAAAACCGATGGGATGGCGGTCATTGCTGTCAATGATACCGTCACCATTGATATCCATATATCTCACATCACCGGCTTGCAGCGTAAGTCCATTCTGTGAAGGACTTTGCAGCACTTCTTCATTTGATTGGAAAATACCCAGCGCAATATATCCGAAAGGTTGTCCGACTCTTTGTCCTTTCGAATATAGATAGTCGTATGCTTGCGGTGCTTCGGGCATTTCCGTAATTTTATTCCGGGCAAAGGAATAATTACCGCCAAACCAGTAATTAAAATGGCTTCCGGCTTTACCTCTGTACAAACCTTCAATTTCAAAACCCTTATTGGTTACCGCACCAACATTGTCCATCAGCGAAGGGCCGCCGAAAGTGCCGGGTACTATATTTATGGTCGAAAGAATATGGCTTCTGTTTTCATGGAAAACATCAAGCGTAATGTTCAGTTTATTATTGAAATAATTACCTTCGATACCAATGTTTACCTTGTTTGCCGTTTCCCATGTCAGATAATTGTTTCCGATGCGTTTTTCACGGGCGCCTCCTCCGGCTCCCCGCGGCGAGGTAGTTCCATAAAGAGCTTCTCCGGCGCTCTCCCAAAGGCTTTCGTAAAGAAAACGGTCGCCTCCCACCTGGTCGTTACCGACTTTTCCGTAGGATGCTCTCAGTTTCAAGAAGGTTATCCATGACGGAGAAAAGAAATCTTCTTCCGTAAGAACCCAACCTGCCGAGAATGAGGGGAAAAATCCGAAACGATGTCCGGCAGCAAAATTTTCAGAGCCGTTATACCCTGCGTTTACTTCCGTCAAATATTTATTATTATAAGCATAAGTTACTCTTCCCACTATACCCATACGCCTGTATGGCAAGCGAGTCAAAGAGTTACCTTTTTGCAATTTTTCCTGCATCGTATAAAGTAATAATCCCGTAACTTTATGGTCGCTGGAAAATGTATTGGTATAACGCAACGACGGTTCAAAGACATATTGGCTGTTGTAGCTTCCCAACTCATCGCCGAAACCGAGATTTCCGCCTTCAGAAAACAACTGATAGGTACCATCTTCATAAAATTCCCAAAACTCTACCGGTTTTGTGTATGACTTGGAGTAAGTATTATTGAAGTCAAACGAATAATCAATGTTTGCCGACAAACCTTTTGTGATTTTCGCCAAATCAGCAGTAAATCCGATCGTTGCCTGAACAGCTGTTTCCTTTGCGTCGCGATAACCGGCATCAACGATATTCGCAAGAGGATTGAAACTGCCTTTTTCCCTTGTAGCCCACGTTCCATCCGGGTTTCGTATGGGAGCCCGATCGGGATTTGAAATTCTCAATCTTTCAAATACCGTATTTGCATCCTGATTGGGAGAATGTCTTGTTCCGATAACCCCCGCCAAATTCAGTTTGGCTGAAATGATGCTGCTTAGCTGCAGGTCAAGATTGCTCCTGAAATTATATTTCGTATAACTGATATTGGTATTGTATGCTTCGTTATAATCGCTATATTTATATAAACCTCCCTGATTCAGTATATTAGCAGCCACAAAATATTTAGCTTTTTCAACGCCTCCCCGTATTGTCAAATTATATTGATTCATGATGGAATAATCATTCAAGCTCTCCATAAACCAGTCGTTGTCTGGAAAAAGGAACTGATTTGTTCCATTTTTGAAAGCATCCAAAGCTTCCTGTGAAAATTTCGGAGCCAGCCCGTCGTTCATCAATGCTTCGTTTGTCAGAATCGCCATTTCATACGAATTGACATTCTTCAACATTCGGGTAGGCGCCTGGATGCCTCCGTCAACGGTTAGAGATATTTCGGACTGGCCTACGTATCCGCGTTTGGTCGTTACCAAAACAACTCCGTTTGCGCCACGGACTCCATAAACTGCCGTAGCAGAGGCGTCTTTCAGGATACTGATGGATTCAATTTCCGATACGTCCATCATACGGATGTCCCGTTCGATTCCATCAACCAGAACCAGGGGACTTACACTTCCGGCATAAGTGCTTACCCCGCGGATATACATCTCAGCCTGGTCGTTGCCGGGTTCACCTGTGCGTTGAACCGTTATAAGGCCGGGAAGCCTCCCCGCCAAAGCATTGGAAACATTCGCAACAGGGCTTTGCTGCAATTCTTTTGTGGTTACCTGAGCAATAGCTCCTATAATCGATGCTTTCTGCTGCACTCCGTATCCTACAACAACGGCTTCCTTCAAAGATTTCACGTCAGTTGACATAATAACGGTCAGAAAAGTCTGATCTTTTATGGGAACTCTTGTTTCAAGAAATCCAAGATATGTAAATATCAATGTATCCTGTGAAGCAGCATTGATTGTAAACTTACCGTCAATATCGGTAGCACTTCCGATATTTTTTCCCGCAACCTTGACAAATGCTCCGGTTAAGGTATTTTTTTCATCGTCATAAACAATCCCGGATATTGCTTTATCCTGTGCATAAACGAATGCATGGGCGCTGAGAAAAATCAGGCATAGGTATAGAAATTTATTAAATAGTCGTGATTTCATGCGATTTTTTTTTAATTTTTTGTAAAAAGAAATTTCTCATAATTGCCGCTTCCTCTGAATATGATCTTCAAAACATGTTCTCCTGCTTCGAAATTCAGATTGTCAGGTCCCGGGAAAGGATTGTAGGGAGGACCCCAGTTGCCTGTTCCGCCTACCGTACCGGTTCCGAGAAGAACGTCGTCCATATAGATTTCATACGTCGATGATCCGTCCGGTCTTGCCTGATAGGCAGTAACACTGTATGTTCCCGTCTCCGAAACATGTACATTGTAAGTTGTAACAGAGCCGTTTCCGAGACTTCCGATATTCCGCATATCGCCTTCTATGTTTACGTTGTTTTCTTTTGTATCGAAAAAAGCGGCCCGAATGGTTCCGGCAATGTCATTGTAAGCGTAATAATCATATTCCGTTACCAATTTTCCATTTGAAACCAATCCAACTTTAATGGGCTGTTTCCATACGGAAGTTGCCTGTAAATCAGCCATTGGGATATGGCAGGTTCCATCAGCCACCGAAGCCGTAATAACCGTTCCGCCGGCATAAGTAATGCGGTACTCGTCGATGATTACTACGGATGGATCTAACGTCATGGTCAGGGTTTCGTATTCTCCGTTATCCGTACCTGCGATTGCAACCATGTTTTTGTCAACCAATGCCGAAGTAACTTCTGAGCGGTTTCCGGAGAAATCAATTGCATACACATTCAAAGGATTGTTCACATCGCCGTCAATGAGCGCGTAATTACTTTCCCTCGGAACAGTTACCTTTTCGTTCCCCAATGTAACTTCAATTTGTGCAAGGTCGATATCGGCGGGATTATTCCATGTTGCCAGCGCTGAAGTCGCATTTAGCTTGAATCCCATCAGATTTATCACCTTCCCCGGCTTTACATTGTCGGTCGAAAAAGGAATGGCGCTGATTTTCGCTCCGAATGACAATAATCCCTTGTCATTTTCGGTTTTGATGATAAAATCCTGAGCGGTAAAATTAGTCAAACCTATAAATTCGACTTCAGTTGCGTCTCCTCCAAGTTTCTTTTCGGTATTTGTGTTAATGTTCTTAACATAAATAGCGGCAATGTTTCTTTCGGGCGGGGGTCCCCATTTCAGGGATACTTTTGCATCTCCGGGCGTAGCTGTCAGAAGACCCACATCATTGGGCGGGATCATTTCAAATACTTCCGGAAGAGGAGATACCGGAAATCGGTTTTCTTCGCATCCTATGAAGAAACAGAAGAAAACAGCAATCAATCCTGCACGGCAAAACCATCTATAATTTACGGCAGAATAGAATTTGTTTTTTAAAAAATTTAATAGCATAAGCATGTGTTTATTTAATAGTATGTAACATTTTTATAGATTATCTTCTTCTCTGTTGAACAGGCTTATCGGTATAAACCGTTTCAACCGTTGTATAAGGAAGCGCCCGGATTTCTCCGGCTACGGAGGCAGCATCGCCGGTATCGCCGGACAGGGTCGCTGCAAACAGCGCAATTCCGGCGTCTTGCGGTAAAACCAAGGTGTCCGCTTTTTCGTCGATATCAATACAAACTTTATACAGATAAGTATATGTATAGGATTCATTGCCCCATTTTTCGCTGTGACGATGCGTTCCAATCCAGGCAATGGGAGCGTCTTTCATATATCCCTCGCTTTCTCCTTTCCATCCCCATTGTCCGTAATATCCCGAATAGTAGGGGATATTGAAATCGTATTTCTTTCCGTCGAGCGTGAAAACCGCTTTACGGTCATCCCGGGATGAAGTCAGCAGCAGATACAGCTTGCCGGCTTTGTGTCCCCGGGGTAATTTCACCGTTTGGCCGTTGCAGCGGATATAATTGAATTCATTCGGTTTGTTGTTGACTTTGAAATCCACTCCTCCCGAACGGATCATTCCGGGCAAAAGTTCGGCTGCAAAAGAGTTTCCTTCTCCGTCGAAATTTCCGGCCTTGTTGAATCCGTCGGGCGTTACCGCCGTAGCATTGAGATCCAGGTCGATAAATTGATTTCCAGGAAGTGTAAGCGCCGGGTTCGCTTTCAGTTTTACGCCGAAAGTACGCGGTTGAAACGCTTTGGCGTCGAAAATCAGTTCGTTTCCTTCAAAACGGACATTTCCGGTTTGTTCTTCTATGCCATTCATTTCTACCGCATTTTCGATCTGCGCTGCAAAACGGATTCGTGCCTGGTTCCTGTTTTCACCTGCAATCTCATTGACACGGACAACATATTGTGTTCCGTCTTCCGCTTTTTTCAAAGCCTTTACCGCGATTTGAGGAGAATTTGTACTGATAAACGACAAACTTTTACCCAACTGTCCTTTGTGTTTTGAAACGGCAAACGGCATAAGCGGTTGATTCATCGCTTCCGCTTTCCACGCTACCTGAGCGTCTGTTGCGCCGGAAGCATGGCCGTATATTGAGTACCGGATGGTATGATGTCCCTGATCAAGGTGATCCTGATGAGTCATGTTGGGGTCGTTTCCGACTTTGGGCGTATGCAGGAGGGTCAATCGCAAGGTATTATTGTCCGGTTTATCCCACCCGTACTTGCAATCGTTCATTACGGCAATTCCGTATTTTCCGCCGGCATCGGTAATATCCGCCCATTGCTGAGCGTAAACCTCGTAGGCAACCGGCGTATTGTTTCCACGTTCAATGTAACCTATCCCCAAGTCGTAGGACGCTTTTTCATTTGAAACATTCATCGGAAATTCGGCTTTGAGCAAGGTATTGGCTTCATTCCAGTCGATTTCGTTCCGGATATCAATGCGTGAATCTTCGGCTCCGTCGGTAAGGCTGATGTATTGAACGAAAACCGATTTTCCGGCCGTTCGCTCCACTTTCAGGGTAGCCCGTACAGGTCCTTGTTCTGCAATCGAAATCCGGACATTTCCGGAAACGGCCGAAGGTTGTTTATCCATTGTTTCCTTCATGATTTCCCAGGCCGGCCATGCCGTCGATTCGTCGGGACTGAAAAGCGCCAGGCGAAAACTTTTTCCCGGTTTTACCAATTCGCGGTTTTCGCGTTTGTCGGTAATGGAGGCAATATCTCCGTTTTTGTTGAGAGCAATTATGTATAATTTGTTTTCAATCGAATTACCAGTGATTTTCAGCGTATTTCCCGAAGAGGTTTTTCCCGGTCTGACATCGTAAACGGCAAAACTCAAAGGTTCTGCCTGAGCGGCAAAAATTATTTTTATCTTGTCGTTGCTTTTTTCCAGCACCTGAGCGGGAATTTTTTCTCCCTTAGGACCTGCAACAAAATAATTATCCGCTTTTCCGACGGGCTGAACCGTAGCGAAAACAAGGTCTTTCCGGCTTTCGGACAAGGGATTGTAAACAATCAGCGGCGTTCCCGAAGTCTGGGTATTCATTGCCCGGCTTACCGTACCAACTGCATCCGTGGCTATTGCTGCAAACTGCGATTGTGAAATCAGTTCGTCGTTCCACGAATTCAGGTAAACGGCGGGAATACTTGTTCCTGTCATGTCGTCATGAAACTGATGCCATATAAACCGTTTCCATTCTTCGCGCAGGGCTTCGGCAGGGTATTCCCGGCCGCCGAGCCATTCCGCCGCTACGGAAGCGCGTTCGGCGGCGTCGGCCAACTGTTCGTTGCGGCGGTTGTACTGTTTCATTACGGCCTGCGATGTGTAGCAACCCGTAGCGTGAACGTCCATCAGAAATTCGCCTTTGAAAACCGGAAGTTCGGGATGTTTTTCAAAGGGATAGAAATCGTCGAAAATCTGTCCTGCGCGGGCGCTTATTATTTTTACCGGCCCGTCGCCCTTTATCCCCTTTTCAACAGATTCTACCGACGATATCTGCGGCGAACCTCCCCTGTCGCCCACTCCGTAATAATGGTAGGCAATCTTGTTGGGGTCTTGCGAAGCCAGCTTGATTAATTCCTCGTCGCGGCTCAGGTCTTTGTTTTCGTAGCGGGTTACGTAGCTTTGCGCGTGAGGTATGCTCATGATGCGCGTACCGTCGAGACCTTCCCACAAACCGATCAGGAATGGGACTTTTTTATTTCCTTCGTAAAAAGCATTCTTACGCCATTGGAGTTTTTGGGTAGAAAAACCGATAAGGCCGCAATGGCCGGCAAGCGTAGGCAGCGTAATCCCGAATCCGAAGCAGTCGGGCAGGAAAATATCGTTCGATTTCACGCCAAATTCGCTTTTGTAAAATGTCTGGCCTAAAAGCACGTTTCTTATAAACGATTCGGACGAGGGCATGTTGGGATCGTTAGCATCCCATGAACTGCCGGTAATGTTCCATTGTCCCGATTTCACGTATTTTTTCAGGCGTTCGTATTCGGCCGGATAATATTCTTTCATCCAGGCATATTTCACGGCGCCTTCAAAATTGAATACGTAACCGGGATAATTATCCATCAGCCAAAAGTTCTGAACCATTGTCCGGTAAAGATAATCGTTGATGGAAGTTTGCACAGTCCAAAGCCAGTTTGTATCAAAATGAGCGTTGGATACCATATAAGCCTTATACGGCTTTTGCGCTTCGAGCGTTGTAAGCACGCTCAGGTACAACATAAGTAAAAAAGTTAACTTTATTTTCATAAATTTTCATGTGTACATAATTTGTTATAATTTACAAAAATAGAATAATGAGTATAATGAAATAATTAATATTTTGATTAAAATCAATAAAATTTAGTTTTTATGGCAAAAATAGTTAATTAATTCTTTTGTTAATTGTTGTGTTAAGTGCCGGACTTTAAAAAAAGAAGTATCTTTGCACCCAAATGGAACTTCTACAATACACATTTTTTCAACATGCACTGATAGGCAGTCTTTTCACTTGCATTGCTTGTGGAATTGTGGGCGCTTATATCGTGTCGCGCCGATTGGTGTTCATCAGCGGAGGAATTACACATGCGTCTTTCGGTGGATTGGGAATCGGATTTTACTTCGGTTTCAATCCGATTTTTTCTGCGCTGGTTTTTTCCGTAGCTTCGGCTTTCGGCGTTGAATGGTTGTCGCGGAAACAAGGGGTGAGGGAAGATTCGGCCATTGCTGCCTTTTGGGCGTTAGGAATGGCGTTGGGCGTGATTTTTATTTTTCTTACGCCGGGTTATGCACCTAATATTTCGGCCTATTTGTTTGGAAATATTCTTACGATTACGATGTCGGATATTTGGTTTGCAGGGATTCTTTCCGTTTTGCTGGTTATTGCTATGTTGTTGTTTTACAAGCCGGTATTATATACGGCTTTCGACAGTGAGTTTGCCAGAACCCAAGGCGTAAAGGTTTCTCTTATTGAGCATTTGATGATGTTGGCAATTGCAGTAACCATCGTTTCGTCGATCCGTCTGATCGGCATTATGCTGTTAATGTCGCTCTTGACTGTTCCGCAAATGACGGCTAACCTTTTTACTTCCCGCCTGAACCGGATTATGATTTATTCTATTTTAACAGGTATTGCAGGTTGTTTTTCAGGGCTTGTTTTGTCCTATTATTTAAATGTGCCCTCCGGTGCGGCAATTATTTTTGTGCAGATTATTTTGTTTTTATTTTGTAAGATTTTTAAACGTGGAGTTACGCGGAGTTAATTTCACGGAGTTTCATAGTATGTTTTTAAAAACGATTGTTAAGTTAATTTTATGTAGTCGTCATTCCGTGTTTAAAACTCAACCCCAAAGCAATAAATCATCCAAAATTTTGTTTAAAAGAGATAGTTTGTTAATTATAAATGAAAGTTCGTTACCTCATTTCCGCAATATTTCTTATTCTGCTTGTTTCTTGCACCTCGACCAAGAACACAGGCGGAACAAGATGGTATCATGCATTTAATACCCGTTACAATGTGTATTTCAATGGAAATGTGGCATTTAGAGAAGCATATAAATCGCAGTTGGAAAACTATTCGGAGAATTATTCGGAGATGATTCTGATGTATCCGGTTTCGGCGCTCCCCAAAGAAAAAACACAGACCGGAGGCCCGTTCGATAAAGCGATCGAAAAATCCGTCAAGTCAATCAAAATGCACTCGATTCAAACCAAACCCGAACGGAAAGCCGGCAAAGGGAACGACCCGAAGTACAAGGAATTTATGAGCCGCACCGAGTACAATCCTTTTCTTCACAATGCCTGGATGCTGATGGCTAAATCACAGTTTTACAACGGAGATTTTCTGGAAGCCTCCAGTTCGTTTTCCTATATTTCGCGTTTGTACGAAACCCAGCCCGAAATCGCCGTCCCGGCTAAAATCTGGAAAGCCCGCTGTTACTCCGAATTGGGTTGGTATTACGAAGCAGAAGACATTCTTTCTAAACTGAACAACGACCAATTACCCAAAAAACAAACCGATTGGTTTTCAACTGTGTATGCCGATTATTTGGTAAAGCAAAAACAATATGCCGAAGCGATTCCGTATTTGAAAATTGCCGCAAAATCGGAGAAAAACAAGTACCAACGCAATCGCGAAAAATATCTTTTGGGACAAATATACGCCGTAACCGGTCAAAAAGATTTGGCCTACAAAACGTTTGGGGAAGTTTCGGGTTCGAGCGTTCCGTATATTCTTCAATTAAGCGCTGCCATTCGTGAAACGGAAGTTTATCCGGGCGGCGACATCAAAAAGGTAAGCAAGAAATTGGAGAAGATGACTAAAAGTTTCAAGAACAAAAATTATTTAGACCAAATTTATTATGCTTTGGGAAATATTTACATGACGGTTCCCGATACAGCCAAAGCCATTGAAAGCTACGAGTCAGGCGTGGAAAAAAGTACGCAGGGCGGCATTGCCAAAGCCATGAATCAAATCAAATTAGGTGATATTTATTTCGACTTGCGGAAATATATCAAAGCGCAACCGAATTATTCGGAGGCTCTATCCCAATTGAAAAAAGAGGACGAGGCTTTTCCGCGCGTATCCAAGCGCTCGGAGGTTTTAGACGCATTAGTGATTCATGTTGAGGCAGTTGAATTGCAAGACAGCCTTTTGCACCTTTCCCGGATGACGGAGGAAGAACGTTTGGTGGTTGTCAATAAAATCATTGCCGATTTGATTAAAAAAGAAAAGGAAGAAAAGGAAAAAGCCGAAAGGGATGAATACCTGACACAACAGGAAAACTTACAGGCCGAACGACAGACGGCGATGAACGCCAGAAGTCCTCAGAAACCCGTTATGCCGTCGGGACCTGCCTCGCAAGACGAATCGTTTTATTTTTACAATAAACAGGCTGTTGCATTCGGAAAAAACGCTTTCCAACAAAAATGGGGAAGACGAAAACTGGAAGATGACTGGCGAAGACGAAGCAAGGCAAATCCTTCACAGGATATGACCGGAGATGAAAATTTGGCCGACGTAACCAATCCTTTGGACACCTTGGGCGCCGAATTTCCTGTAGATAGCACAAAATCCACAGCCGGCGCAGGAGATGAACAACTTTCCCAAGATACGAAAGATCCGCAATATTACCTTCAACAAATTCCCGTAACAGAGGAAGATATTGAAGCATCCAACCTGATTGTCGCCGATGGTTTGTTCAATATGGGCATGATTTACAAGGACATGCTTGAAGATGACTATCTGGCATTGGAAACATTCGATTCATTAAATGTCCGTTATCCCGAAAACGAAAACAAACTGGAGACTTATCATCATATCTATTTGATTTACTGGAGACAAGGCGATATGGCAATGGCCAATCTCTATAAATCCAAAATCCGGGCCGAATTTCCCGAAAGCGATTTAGCCTTAGCGATGGCTGATCCGGATTATGAATATAACCAAAAGATGATGAATGAGATACAGGATTCTCTGTATCAAAAAATTTATACCGGTTATTTGGATGGAAAACCGATGGCTGTCCGTGAAATTTATCAAGAAGTTTCGACTAAATACAATCAATCGAAACTGATGCCTAAATTTATGTTCCTCAATGCTTTGAGTTTTGTGCAAACTCATGAAGCCGATACATTTAAAGTTTTAATAAAGGAACTGATTGAAAAATATCCCACCGAAGATGTTTCGGTTCTGGCCGGCGAAATCATGAAAGGTTTTCAGAAAGGACTATTCCTTGGTTCAGGAGATAACTCTTTGGCAAAAAGCGGATTATTCAATATGCAGTTTGGAACTGCGGGCGATGTCGTCGCTGATTCCGCGCTGGTTTTCTCCGATAATGCAAATACACCGCACAAACTGCTCCTCATTTATCCGAAGGGAAGTATCAACGGAAACATGCTGTATTATACGGTGGCAAATTTCAACTTCGGAAATTTCATGGTCAATGATTTCGGCTTGCAAAAAATGGATATTAATGATGAAATCGGCTCATTGGAAATAACCGGGTTCAACAATTTATCCGAAGTGATACAATATTATAAGATGATCAATCAACCTTCGGGTTATGCGCAGGATTTGGGACAAGCCGTTGTTACAGTGCCTATTTCACTCGAAAATTACACCACTTTGATGAAAGGGAAAAGCCTGAACGACTACATGCTTTTCTTCGAAAAACATTTTGGCGAAAGCAACAAAAGCTTAATTAAACACTGGAAATCCGGGAAAGAAGAAGATAAAATCAGAATTGCAGAAAAAGAGAAAGAAGAGGAAGAACAAGCAAAGAAAAAGGATGAAGAAGTGGAAAAAGTCGAGGACTTGAAAACGGAAGAGCCGGTTATCGTAACAACTCCCGTTGATTCGATTCCGTCAACCGTTAGCGATTCGGTTAAAATACAAGAAAATACGACCGACGAATACGACGAAGCCATTGACAATATCTACAATGAAGCCACCGAAAAAATAGATAATCTGGAGAAAACTTACAATGAGATTGCCTCCGACCCGGTCCGCGGTATTTTGAATTTATTCAAGAAGAAAGGTTCGGACAACGCCATTGACGAATACGCCAAGCAAAAAGAAAAAGAAGAAAAAGAATTGGAGAAACAAAGGAAAAAAGAACAGGCGGAAAAAGATAAAGTTGACCGTGAATTGGCCAGACAAAAGGAAAAAGAGCAAAATGAACTGCGCAAAAAACAACAAGCGGAAGATGAAGTTGTATTGAAGGCGCAAAAGAGGCAGGAAGAAGATTTGGCCAAATTGAAAGAAAATGAAAAGAAGCAACAGGAAGCCGACAAAAAACGTATTGCGAAAGAAAAAGAAGATGCCCGCAAAGCAACGGCAAAGCTGAAAAAAGAACAACAAAAGGAAAAGGAAAAACAGCGGAAATTAGAAAACGAAGCAAAAGCGAAGAAACTCAAAGAGCAACAGAAAATAAAGGAAAAGGAACGGAAAGAAAAAGAAATCGCGCGCAAAGAAGCACAAAAAGCGAGAGAAAAAGCACGCGAGGAAGAACGGAAACGGAAAGAAGCAGAACGAAAAGCAAAGAAAAAATGAAAAAAAACAAACTTTTATGGGCCGATGATGAAATTGATCTCTTGAAACCCCACATCCTCTTTTTGGAAGAGAAAGGTTTCGAAGTAGTTACCGTTTGCAGCGGTCAAGACGCCATTGACAGTTGCCGCGAACAAACATTCGACCTCATCTTTTTGGACGAAAACATGCCGGGTTTGAGCGGCTTGGAAACTTTGGCGCTCATCAAAGAAATCAACCCCGATGTCCCTGTGGTAATGATTACCAAAAGTGAGGATGAAGGAATTATGAATCAAGCAATTGGAAGTAAAATAGCCGATTATTTGATTAAACCCGTCAATCCGAACCAAATCCTGCTTTCCATCAAAAAGAATCTGCACAAAAACGAAATCATCACCCAGACAACGACTTCGGGTTACCAGCAGGATTTTACCAAAATCGGCATGCAAATCAACGATTCTTTTACCGTAGAAGATTGGAAAGAAGTCTATAAAAAATTGGTTTACTGGGAATTGGAATTGGAAGAATCGCAAACAGGAATGCTCGATTTACTCCGTATGCAAAAATCGGAAGCGAACCGGCTTTTCGGTAAATTCGTGAAAAACAATTATGTTTCATGGATTTCCGACCCGGACAAACGGCCGTTGATAAGTCCCGATATTTTCAAGAAAAAATTGTTTCCCATACTTGATAACGGCGAAAGCCTTTTTTTCATCCTGATTGATAATTTCCGGTTAGACCAGTGGCGGGAAGTTAAAGACATGTTGTCCGATTTTTTTACTTTCAACGAGGATTTGTATTATTCCATTCTGCCCACGGCGACGCAGTATGCACGAAACGCCATTTTTTCCGGCCTGATGCCCGCCCAGATTGAGAAAATGTTCCCCGAACTTTGGGTGGACGAAGAATCGGAAGAAGGTAAAAACCTGAATGAGGCGCCTTTGATTAAAACGCAAATCGAACGTTTCCGGAAAAAATATACTTTTTCTTACAACAAAATCAACGATTCGACTTATGGTGAAAGAATATTGCAAAACTTCAACCAGTTGGATAACCACCAGTTGAATGTCATCGTTTTGAACTTTGTGGATATGCTTTCGCACGCCCGCACCGAGTCGAAGATGATGCGCGAATTGGCTTCTACCGAAGCGGCTTACCGCTCATTAACGCGCTCTTGGTTCAGACATTCCACGACGCTCGAACTTTTCAGGAAAATTTCGGAAAAAGGCTGTAAAATTATCCTGACGACCGACCACGGAACCATCCGCGTAACGGAACCGGTCAGAGTGGTAGGCGATAAAAACACGAATACCAATCTGCGATATAAATTAGGTAAGAATTTAGCTTACAACCCCAAAGAAATCTTTGAAATCAAAGACCCGGAAACAGTAGGGCTACCTTCGCCCAATATCAGCACAAGATATATTTTCGCCCTGAACAGCGATTTTTTCGCCTATCCCAATAATTACAACTATTACGTTCAGTATTACATGGATACGTTCCAGCACGGCGGAATTTCTATGGAAGAAATGCTGATTCCGATTATTACTTTGGAGCCGAAGGCGGGATAGTTGCAAAAAATTAACAAACGGTACAATTTTGACAATAAACACAATGCTTTATGGAAGAAAATAACACCCAAAAGACAAGAAACTGGAAGAAGAATATGGTAGGGTTAATCTTGCTTTTAGTTATAGGATATGGTGGATATCGTTTTGCGTCGTTTTACTTTGCCCCGGCACATGATGTGCAGCAAATTTACCTCATTCCCCGAAACGCTGTCTTTATTATCCAATCCAACAAACCGATAGAAGATTGGAGACAGTTCAGTCAGAGCCAACCCTGGAAAACACTGAAAGGAGCGCCGTCATTTGCGGAGATTTCCCAAAAAGCCGAAACTTTGGATTCGGTTCTAAGAGAAAATCAGAAACTCATGTCGCTCGTGGGAAAAAGAGACCTGATGATTTCCGCACATAAAATTCGTTCCAACTTCTGGGATTTTCTTTTTGTGCTTGATCTCCAGAAAATTTCCGAGATGGATATCGTAAAAGAAAGAATTGAACAAATTTATTCTCTTATGGATTTCAAAGTAACCCATCGAAAATATAAAGATGCGGATATTATTGAACTGAAAAACAAAGAAACACAAGAAATTCTCTATACGGCTTTTGTGGATAACCACTATGTGGCCTCTTATTCATCCTCCTTAGTGGAAGCTTCTATTCAGGAACGACTGGATCCTGTCATCGGATTGGATCCTTACTTCATAGAAGCCAATAAACACGTAGCCAACAAAGGACTTTACCGGGTATTTGTCAATTATGCCTACCTGCCCCAATTCTTATCCATTTACACAGGACAAAGCAATTCGTACACAGATGCTATCTGTAATTCAATGGCTTATGCCGGAATGAATTTCCAAATTACGGACGAAAAAATGGAACTTAAAGGACATTCGTTTCTGAAAGACACCATCGACCCTTATGTTTCCGCGTTTCTTCATTCGGGAAAGCAAGAGATTCGGGCGCAAAGTGTTCTTTCCGGCCGAACTGCACTTTATACGCATATCGGATTCGATAATCCGGCTACATTCATAAAAGAATTGGAAACAGCCTTGTCAGCCAACCCTTCTTCTTTTCGGGATTCCTATCAGAAGAACTACAAACGGATTGAATCCCTGCTGGATATATCCCTGACAAATGATTTCCTGAGTTGGATGTCAGGGGAATTGGCTATTGCCGAAATGGAACCCGGAATGTTGGGACGGGAGAACGAAATAATTCTTGCAGTCCGGGCAAAAGACATCCATTTGGCAAAAGA
This sequence comes from Bacteroidia bacterium, assembly GCA_025996865.1. GTDB lineage: Bacteria > Bacteroidota > Bacteroidia > Bacteroidales > Azobacteroidaceae > Azobacteroides. The sequence goes on along the minus strand of BNTV01000024.1, from coordinate 10,514 downwards.
GAAAATGGCTTTTATCGAAAAGAAAGCGAAGAAACGTACTCCTCTCAATATAAAAACGGTAAACTATAAGGATTTTGCCATCCAGTATATCGAACTGAAAGGTTTCTTTAACCTTTTCTTTGGAAAAATGCTTGACAAATTTGAAAAACCTTATTACACCTATATGGGAGACTATGTTGTATTCAGTAATAAACCGGCATCACTCCTCTCTTTGATAGAAGATTACGAACAAGGACAAACACTGGAAAAAGACGAAGGTTTCCGGCAAATCCATGGACAAGTGGATAAAAACGCTTCTTATTTTGTTTATCTCAATACACCCAAGTTTTTTCAGATGTTGAAGCCAATCTTAAATGCACAGACTTGGGAAAACGTAAACGCACACAAAGAGATAGCTAATTCGTTCGCATACCCCGTTCTACACGCCACCGGTAATTCTTCGTTTGTGGATATGCAATTGATACTGAACTACCGTCCTTGGAAAGAAGAAATCATTGATACTGATGAGGATAACGATGAAACAACGATAGATGATGAAACGGATGAAATCGGCGAATTGAACCGTTTCTATGCCGAGAAATTTCAAGGCAATGTCTATCGGGAGTTCTATCCGGAAGGCGCCATCAAAAGTGAATGTGAAATAAAGAACGGCATCCGCCACGGCAAATACCACGAATATTATGAAACCGGCGTATTATATATTCGCGGAAAATATAAAAAAGGCATGCAAAAAGGTACGTGGAAGTACTACACCCGGGATGGGAAATTTGACTACAAAGAGAAAAAAGATTAATGCTTTACGTTATGCTCTTCCCCTATCTAAATAAAGATTTGATTGAAGCCGGCTGCGACGAAGCCGGACGAGGTTGTCTTGCCGGAGCGGTTTTTGCGGCAGCCGTTATCCTTCCGCCGGATTTCGAATGTGAAGAATTGAACGATTCCAAACAATTGTCTGAAAAACAGCGGGATGCCTTGCGTCCGATGATTGAAAAAGAGGCTTTGGCTTGGGCGGTAGGAATTGTATCGCCCAAAGAAATCGATGAAATAAATATTCTCAATGCGTCTATACTCGCTATGCACAGGGCTTTAGATCAATTGAAAATCCGGCCGCAACACTTATTAATTGACGGCAATCGTTTCAAAAAATACAAAGACATTCCGCATACAACCATCATCAAAGGAGATGGAAAATACCTCTCTATCGCAGCCGCTTCTGTTTTGGCCAAGACTCACCGAGACGAATACATGCTTCGCCTGCACGAAGAATTTCCGCAATATGACTGGAACAACAACAAAGGCTATCCGACAAGAAAACACCGGAAAGCCATTGCTGAAATCGGAGAAACACCTTATCATCGAATGAGTTTTAGGCTTTTGCCGAATACAATTTTATGGGCAGATATTTTTGATAACTTAGAAAATCTTGGTCCTCAGTAAATATATCCCAACCATTTTTTATAGCAACGGAGCTTTTTTCATTTCCGTTGGCGCATAGCCTTATAGTCGTAATCCGAATCGAAATCTAAGGTATGAAACATCGCTATTAATTCTTCCATTTTGCGTCTTTTGATAAATTCTTCGAGTGCCATACTAACCGTTTCTTTTGGCGTTTTTTTCCTCCCAAAAGCATTGCAGCTTCCAATAACTGATTGTCTATTGCCAAATTTCTTGCTGTACTCATAATTTTCAAAAATAAAATTTTATCATTGCAAAAGTATCCACAATGGGTAACGATATAGAAACGAGCGGACTACTTTGTCCTGCTGCGTTTTACCATTGTTTCAAATAACTAAAGACAAAGGTCGTCATTTATTTTGAAATATTTAGCCGTTTGTTCGTGTGTTGTGTCAATTTTTTTAATTTTAAGTTGGGGTTTGTTATAGGATCCTGAAATAGTTTTGAATTATTTTAACTGCTTATCCCCAATAATCAAATTGACTATAAAAATCCGTAGGATTTTCATATCAATAGAAAATTGTATCTCTCTTTTCTACCGGAACGCCGTAGGTGTTCAGCCCCTATACTCAGCCAAAAGTATAAAATATTTTAAGTTTTGGCTGGTTATAGCGTTGTTTTTGCATAACAATTTTAATCTCTGGAGTATTATTAATTATTTTTTGATGTAATATTTCTTCCTTTGCATCGTCATTATAATTGAATATGCAGATCGAACAGTTCAAAACAGATATTATTTCGCTCAGGCAGAAACTTTTTCTTTTCGCGCTGAAATACTTGCAAAACGAAGAAGATGCTGAAGATGCGGTGCAGGAAACGCTGCTTCGCCTGTGGAAAATTCGCGACCAATTGGACAAAGTTTCTTCTCCCGGCGCTTTCGCCATGCAGACGCTTAAAAATATCTGTATCGACCGGTTACGAATCGCAAAAGAGCATACGGAAATCAATGATTTTTATCCGGGAGCGAATGACGATACACCTTATTCAGTGATGGAAAGAAAGGATACGGTTGCTTTGGTGAAAAAAATTATTGAGAATCTGCCCGAATTGCAACGAACAATCATCCACCTCCGTGACGTGGAAGGATACGAATTGCAGGAAATAGCAGACATCACAGGAACGCAAGTCGGCGCGGTAACTGTCAATCTCTCGCGAGCACGCAAAAAAGTGCGGGATACGGTTTGTAAAATTATGAAACAACGTTCGGCGTAAGCCAATTACAAATTACGAAATAATGAAGGATAATAATATAAAGATATTGATAGAGAAATACTTTGAAGGATTGACTTCTTTGGATGAAGAACAAAAACTCAGAGATTATTTCCAACAAGAAAATGTTTTGCCGGAATGGGAAGTATATAAATCGATGTTCCAATATTTCACTTTGGAGCGAGATGAAAAAAAGCAAGCGTTTTCTTCGCCCCGGCCTCGAACAAAACGAATTTTACTTCGCTGGGGAAGCACTGCTGCTGCGGCTTGTCTGCTGTTATTCATTAGTTTAAGGTTGTTTTTGAACGCCGGCGGAACATTGTCCAAAACATCTCAAGCGTACATTGACGGTAAAAAATATACTGACATTGAACTCATCCGGACTGAAACTTTGAAAAGTCTGGAAAACCTCTCGGAAGGGAGCGAAGATGCATATTCCTCTCAAATTGAAGCATTAGAAATTTTTATCAAATAGATTAACTGAATATGAATCCATTAAAAAAAATATTCTTCTTGATAGCTTTTTTGCCGGCATACCTGTTCGCCGGCGCCCAGAATGATTTGAACATAGAAACCATTTTTCAGAATCACGGGAAACAAAAAGGTGCAATATTAATCGAATTGGCAAAAGATGTATTGGGTGGTCACACGCAAATAAGCCGTTACAAAAGCTTGATTCTTCCGTCTGATACAGGGGTTATTAAAGCCACAACAAACGCAATCCGACAGGACTTGAAAAACGGTAAAGTACTGATGGAAAATAAAAAAGACGGAAAAATTGAAACGGGATATTATTGCCTGGAAAAACAAGACTCGCCGGACTACGAATATATTTTGTTTACCGATAAATCCCGGAAAATAACGCTAATTTATCTCAGGGGAAAATTTCCACCCGACCAATTGGAAAGCGAATTGAACAAATTGAAAGATTTGTTTATCAAAGTGAATAATAAACATATAAAATTATAACAAACATGAAAAAAGTTTTATTTTTAATTGGTATATTGTCGCTTGCGACGGCTGTTCTTGCTCAGGAAGAAGAAAAAAGCAACATTCTTTTCGACGGTTCATCCTACAATTTTCTTTTCTCGTGGAAGAAAAAACCTGCCGAATCGCATTGGACAGGATTAACATTTGCATTTTCCGGTTTGAACGGTTTGGATAAAGAAAATGTCGATTTGAGATTAAATCGTTCTTATTCAATAGATTTAAATCTGATAGATTACAATGTTCCTTTACACTATCACTGGCTATTTGTTACCGGATTGGGATTTGACTGGAGCCGTTATCATTTCAAAGGAGATGTCGGTTTGCAGGATTTCAATGGAACCAGTCGCTTTCTTCCTGATAGTGAAGGCCGGAGTTATCGCGACAGCAAACTGCTTGTGTATTATGCAACTATACCGTTGATACTGGAATATCAGAAAAAAGTCGGGAAACGCAAAACATTTTTCATAAACGGGGGTGTGGAAGGTTTGATTAATTTGTATTCCAAATCGCAAGTTGAAGCGCGAACGAGCCGGAACGGAATTGAAAAAATAGCGTACAAAGATTTGAATATTCTCCCGGTCAATTTCCGTTTGGTTTTGCGAACCGGTTTTGATGATTTCGGTATTTTCGGGTACTATCAGCCTTATTCGATGTTTCAGAAAGGGAAAGGGCCGGAACTCAGCTCTTTCGGGATTGGGATTGCGTTGCATTGAACGTTTTTCCCTGAAAACTTCCCCGCTCCGATATCCGTTTGTTAAGTTTAGCCGTAAATTCATAATTTTTCAAACCCCAACCGGGGACAGCTAACAAATCTTTAGGTGACTGAGAGACAAAACGTTCGATGTAGAAATCAGGATTCAGACGTTCCAAAAAATCAATGCAGAGGTCGATGTATTCGTCTATTTCGTACAGATGAAATAATTCCGGTGATTCTTTCAGTTGCGCGGCCATGCGGGTATGCTTAATCAATTGCAGTTGATGCAGTTTGAGCGAAGTGAGCGGTAAAGACGAAATTTTGTCCGCATGAGAAAGAATCATCTTGCGATTTTCTCCGGGAAGTCCCAGAATCAGATGCGCTCCGCAAAAGATTCTTCGTTCGTGCGTTCTTTGAATGGTTTCGGCGGCTTCCTCGTAAGTATGTCCCCGGTTGATAGATTTCAGGGTTTCGTTGCTGGTTGATTCGATGCCGTATTCAATTAATACAAAGTGTTTTGCACTTATTTTCTGCAATTCGGCGAGCAATTTGTCAGGCATACAATCCGGGCGAGTGCCGATAATCAATCCGACGACGTCAGGGTAATCCAAGGCTTCATAATATTTGGCCAAAAGATTTTCCAAAGCATCATAAGTATTCGTATAAGCCTGGAAATAAGCCAAATATTTCATCTGAGGGTATTTATGCGAAAAAAAGCGAATACCCTCTTCCAATTGTTGGCTTACCGTTTTTTCATTGGCAGCGTATTGCGGGCTGAAAGTCTGGTTATTGCAATATGTACAGCCGCCCCAACCTTTGGTTCCGTCGCGATTGGGACAGGTAAAGCCTGCGTTGATGGAGATTTTCTGGACTTTGAAAGGGAAGATTTTTTGAAGGAAATCCCCAAAATCGCGGTAAGGTCTGTCACTTCTTTTTTCCGTAGGCATCAAACTTAAAACGCTAATAAAATTTGTATCGTTTTTTAATCGTAAAAATATTTCCCATTTTCACTTTCAATAATCAGCTCTTTCTTCTCCGAAACCTCCGTAAATCCAACGATTTGTGCATCAATTCCGAATGACTTGGAGATTGTAATCACTTCTGCCGCATATTTTTCCGGCAGATAAATTTCCATGCGATGCCCCATATTGAAAACCTTATACATTTCCGACCATTCAGTACCCGATTGCTCTTGAATCAGCCGGAACAGCGGCGGAACCGGGAAAAGATTGTTCTTGACTATTTTCAGTTTTTCAACAAAATGCAATATTTTCGTTTGCGCTCCACCGGAAACATGCACCATTCCATGAATTTGAGGGCGCAATTCGTCCAATATTTTTTTAATTACCGGAGCGTAAGTGCGTGTCGGAGAAAGTACTAATTTTCCCGCGTCAACTCCCAAATTTTCAATTGTTTCCGTTAATTTTTTCTGTCCGGAATAAATCAAATCAAAAGGCGTATTCGGGTCATAACTTTCGGGATATTTCTCTGCCAAATATTTTGCAAAAACGTCGTGGCGGGCGGAAGTCAGTCCGTTGCTACCCATTCCACCATTGTATTCTTTCTCGTAAGCGGCTTGTCCGGAAGAGCTTAATCCGACAATTACATCACCGGCTTGAATATGGGCATTGTCGATAACATCCGAACGTTTCATGCGGCAAGTAACCGTGCTGTCAACGATGATTGTCCGTACTAAATCGCCCACATCGGCAGTTTCGCCACCGGTCGGATAGATGTGTACGCCCAACCGGCTTAATTCTTCACACAACTCATTAGTTCCCTGTACGATAGCGGAAATAACTTCTCCGGGAATCAAATGCTTGTTGCGCCCGATTGTCGAAGAAAGCAGGATATTATCCGTTGCGCCCACGCAAAGCAAATCATCGACATTCATAATCAGAGCGTCTTGGGCAATGCCTTTCCAAACCGACAAGTCACCCGTTTCCCGCCAATACAGATAAGCCAAAGAAGATTTTGTACCCGCCCCGTCGGCGTGCATGATATTGCAACAGGCCGGGTCGCCGCCCAGAATATCGGGAATTATTTTACAAAAAGCTTTTGGGAAAATGCCTTTGTCAATGTTTTTTATTGCATTATGAACATCTTCTTTCGAGGCGGAAACTCCGCGTTGCATGTATCGTTGGTCGCCCATTCGGATTGATTTTCGACAAAGGTACGGATTTTTTTTGCATAAATCATCTATTTTTCTTAACATTGTACTTTCAAAAAAGCAAAACATGATTGGAACATTAGTTAACACAGGCGCCGTTATTGCCGGAAGCAGTATCGGATTAATATTCAAAAAAAATCTGCCGGAAAAGTATCAAACAATTTATTTTCAAGGAGTTGGATTGTTTACTTTAGTCTATGGAATTACGATGGCATTGGTTATTTCATCCCCATTATTGGTCATATTGAGTCTTGTCGCCGGAGGATTTTTCGGAGTAAGAATGCAATTGGAAAAGCGGGCGGAACAATTGGGCGATTACATTCAATTGAAAATACGGATAAAAAACGACCGCTTTACCGAAGGATTGATTACTTCCTTTTTGCTTTTCTGTGTAGGCTCGATGACTATTCTCGGAGCGATTGAAGAAGGATTCGGGAAAACTTCCGATATATTGCTTACCAAGTCGATTATGGACTTCTTTTCGGCGATCATGTTGGCTTCGGGATTAGGCGCCGGCGTGCTTTTTTCTGCCATTCCTTTGCTTTTGTTTCAAGGCGGCATCACCTTGCTTGTTTCGGTTGCCGGTAAGGATATTCCTCCTGAAATTGTGTCCGAATTGACAGTCGTCGGTGGAATTGTTTTAATTGGATTAAGTTTTAATTTATTGAAAATAAAAAAGATAGAAATTATTAACCTGTTGCCTGCATTGCTGTTTATCTGTATTTTTATTTGGTTGAAACTTCACTTTTTCTAAGGTCTGTTTTTAAATGTAGAAACCGGTAGATATGCCATTTTGTCGGAAAAAATGTCATATATCCGTTTTGGCACATCATTTGTGTAATAAAAACTGTCTGCGGAAATAACCTCAGGCTAAAATTTTTAGAATACAAACAAATAAAAAATATATCAATTTTATGGGAAAAATAATTGGAATAGACTTAGGAACGACAAATTCTTGCGTGGCGGTTATGGAAGGTAACAAGCCGGTTGTTATTCCTAACAGTGAAGGCAAAATGACTACGCCTTCTATTGTAGCATTTGTTGAAAACGGCGAACGAAAAATAGGTGATCCGGCTAAACGACAGGCAATTACCAATCCGACAAAAACCATATTCTCCATCAAAAGGTTTATGGGAGAAACGTTCGATCAAGTGACTAATGAAATCTCGCGTGTACCTTACAAAGTAGCACGCGGCGACAACAACACGCCGAGAATTGACATTGACGGCCGGCTTTATTCTCCGCAGGAAATTTCCGCCATGGTTCTTCAAAAAATGAAGAAAACAGCCGAAGATTATCTGGGACAAGAAGTCAGTGAAGCGGTTATCACGGTTCCGGCTTATTTTAACGATTCTCAACGTCAGGCTACCAAAGAAGCCGGAGAAATTGCAGGTTTGAAAGTAGCGCGTATTATCAACGAACCGACTGCGGCCGCTTTGGCTTACGGTTTGGATAAAGCAAGCAAAGATATGAAAATCGCCGTGTTCGACCTCGGCGGCGGTACATTCGATATTTCTATTCTGGAATTGGGTGACGGTGTTTTTGAAGTAAAATCAACCAATGGCGATACGCATTTGGGCGGCGACGATTTTGACCATGTGATTATTGACTGGTTGGCAGAAGAATTTCTGAAAGACGAAGGCCTCGACTTGCGCAAAGACGCTATGGCTTTGCAACGGCTGAAAGAAGCCGCCGAAAAAGCAAAAATAGAGCTGTCAAGTTCGACTTCTACCGAAATCAACTTGCCGTACATCATGCCGGTAAACGGTATGCCGAAGCATTTGGTAAAAACATTAACCCGCGCTAAGTTCGAACAATTGGCCGACAAACTGATTCAGGCTACGGTAGCTCCTTGTGAAAAAGCGTTGAAAGACGCAGGTATGAAAGCTTCGGATATTGACGAAGTGATTTTGGTGGGTGGCTCTATCCGTATTCCCGCTATTCAGGCGCTCGTGGAAAAAATCTTCGGCAGAACGCCTTCCAAGGGGGTTAACCCGGATGAAGTAGTCGCCGTAGGCGCATCTATCCAAGGCGCCGTATTGACGGGCGATGTGAAAGACGTTTTGTTGCTTGACGTTACTCCGCTTTCTTTGGGAATCGAAACGATGGGTAGCGTAATGACTAAGTTGATCGAATCCAACACGACCATTCCGACCAAGAAATCGGAAGTTTTCACCACGGCTGTTGACAGTCAGCCTTCGGTTGAAATCCACGTTTTACAAGGCGAACGTCCTCTGGCAAGAGACAATAAAACCATCGGCCGCTTCCACTTGGACGGTATTATGCCGGCTCCCCGCGGCGTGCCCCAGATCGAAGTATCATTCGACATCGACGCCAACGGTATTCTGCACGTTACGGCCAAAGACAAGGCGACCGGTAAAGAACAAAGCATTCGTATCGAAGCCTCCAGCGGTTTGAGCGACGCCGAAATCAAACGGATGAAAGATGAAGCAGCTGCTAATGCCGAATCCGATAAAAAAGAAAAAGAACGCATCGACAAACTGAATCAAGCCGACAGCCTGATTTTCCAAACGGAAAAACAACTGAAAGAAATCGGCGACAAACTTCCGGCGGACAAGAAAACGCAAATCGAATCGGCGCTCGGCAGACTGAAAGACGCTCACAAAGCGCAGGATATAGCAGGTATCGACACCGCAATGGCGGATGTTAATTCGGCTTTCCAAGCGGCCAGTCAGGAGATGTACAATGCACAGGCGCAAGCGGGTGGAGGCGCTCCAAACAATCCGTTTGATAACTTCCCGGGTGGCGATCCTTTCAAGGGTGGCGGTAATCCGAATCCTAATCAAGGGAACTCCGGTGGTAAGAGTGATGGGGGTGTTACTGATGTGGATTTTGAGGAAGTGAAGTAATTGAAAATTAAATAATTAAAAAAATCGCAGCAAATATCAGTTTGTTGCGATTTTTTTTGTGTATTAAAATAATTGTCGTAATTTTGCCTTTACAATTATCATTATGATGACTGAAGAACACATAAAAGTTGAAATTTCAATTAAAAGCAACCACCGGAAGTAACATAATTATTGAAGATATGTAAGTATAAATATTTCAGACAAGTTAAAAAACTATATCAAGACGTATATAAAACACAAATATACAATTTATTATGGGAAAAAAGGAAAATACAAACGACAACGAAAAACAAAACACGTTGACAGTCGAAATTGTATCAAATCATTTTATTATGGGAAAAAAGGAAAATACAAACGACAACGAAAAACAAAACACGTTGACAGTCGAAATTGTATCAAATCATTCACTATTGGAAATATTGAGTGATTGGGGAAAAGTATGGAAAATTACAGGTGCATTGCTTGTACTTGTTTTCACTATTTTTATCGCTTTAGCATTTGTTACCATTTCAATCAAGCGCATTTATCCATATAATGATATAAAAGTAAATGCTTTTGGCGCAACAACGATGCAAAAAGAAGATGTAGAAATTATTTATTGGCTTTTTAATACTGCTGAATTATGGGCTAATTCGGGTATTGAAGTAAAAGAGGGTGATATTTTGACTATCAGGGCTTCGGGAAAATATAGCACCGCTCTTCATCACGTTGTAAATGAGGCAATGTACAACGAAAATTTTCGCTATCCGTGGATTGGAGTTGATGGTGAAAATCCCGCTTCCATACGTTCTAAATATAGAATATTTGAAAATAAGAATAAACATGGACTACTAATGCAAGTAGTACCATCTTCCGATGATGTTACACTTTCCTCATTAAAAGACAGTGCTGAAATAATAAAGTATGAAAAACGCCTGCGTTTTGATTATGTTAATTATAAAAAAGAAAAAGATGAATTAGAAAACAAAAAAAATTATTATTATATTGGCGCAAAAAGAGAAAATTTACAAATAAATAGTGATGGAAGATTGCATTTTGCAGTAAATGATGTTGTTCTAACAGACAATGTTATTAAGAATATGATTAGCGAAAATCTTACTTTTGTGGTTGAACAAATAGCAAAAAT
>BNTV01000023.1 GCA_025996865.1 Bacteroidia bacterium | reverse complement strand
GATATCGAACACTTTCGCAACCGGCTTACCGTGGGGGCCGTTTCCGTCAGGCACGGCTATTATTACGGCACCTGGGAAGATACGGTGCGCGAACAGATAGCGGGAGCGCTGGGCGAACACGGCACTCTCGAGGAACAGGCGGCCTGGCGGCTGCAAAACAGCGGATATGATATTGTGCTTCAAAACGACGGGCGGCTGGTGATTCCCGACGAGCCGGGCGACGGCACCTTTATTATTGACGTGGGAGACTACGACAATGTGGTGGTGCCGCTGCCGGTCAGGTAAAACCCCCAACCCCCTGAAGGGGGCTTTAGTGTCTGCGATGATGCACACTGTGCTGTGCCAAAGCCCCCTTCAGGGGGTTGGGGGTAATGATGCGGACAACCCTGATTTATTTTGACTGTATTTTGCAAAAACAGATAGTGAGTTTTTAAGGTAATTTTTAAATTTAATTTTTTACAAAGATGAAAAAAAATCTTTTTTTTCTAATTATGCTTGCAATTGCATTAATAACAAGCAGTTGCAGCAACGACCTCGATGAAGTTCCTACTCCTGCTGCGGGCAGCAGCGGGCAAGCCATTACGTTTAAGCCCTGGGCAAACAAACCGCTCCGTGCGGCGGCAACTCAAGCCAAAGACGTTACGGATTTTGCCGTGCTGGCTACGGATACTTTCCCGGGGGCGATAGACTCGGTGCTTATCGACGGTAAGGTCGTTATCGGCAGCAACGCGGCGGGCTGGACTTACTCTCCGCTTGCCTTTTGGCCGGAAACAGCCGCTGTTAATTTCTTTGCTTTCTCTCCGACGGCGGCAGTGGGTATTACCAAGGGTGCAACAGCATTGGCGGGTCAATACGATACGATTCCCGGTGAACCAAGCATCGAGTATGAGTTGCCCACCGTGCTTACCAACCAGGCAGACTTGCTGGTGGCCCGTCATTCCGGCACTTATGCCGCTGAAGGCGCTACGGGGGTTACCTTGAATTTCCGCCACGCCCTTTCGCGTGTCCTGTTTCAGGTCAAGAGCGAAAGCTCGATGGATTTTATCGTGTCGAGCATCAAGTTGAAAAATGTCAAGAGTAAAGCTACGCTGGATTTGAACTATGTGCCCAAGGATGCAGCGGCGTTTCCTTACCCGACCGACAATGCGACCATCGATACGGTCGGATACCAGGTGCATTGGGTGCCTGACAGCCCCACATCACCCACCGTCGTTGAACTGGATGCAAATCTGACAACTACTGCTGTTGCCGGTGACGGCGCCTGGCACTACGTTGTTGGCGACGCCGATGCGCTTTACGTTATTCCGCAGGAAAACGAAGCTTCTGATTTGAAGAATGCAACCCTGGTAGGCAGTGGCGATCCGGATCCTTCCAGCCTGTTTTATATCGAGATTACCTATAAGGAAGATGGCGCCGGTGCGACAGACAGGACTTATGCGGTTCCAGTTCCGGCCATCGTTGGCGATGCGTATAAATCTTCCATCGCGTTTGAAATGGAACGCCAATATACCTTCCAGTTTGAACTGTTTGGTAAAAAACCTATTCAATTTAAAGGTGTTACGGTAAGTCCTTACGATACAGTTGAACAGGAAGAGCCGCTTCGTTTGCACTGGGCGGGTTCAAACATCTATTATGACTCTGGACTTGGTCACCTGACGTTTGCAGACTACAATGATAAGAGCAAAGAGCAGTATCAGGGAGTTTATTTCCAATGGGGTAGCCTTATAGGTATCTCGCCCGTAGGTGCATATACTACCGGTAATACGGTGACTTATCAAAAGGGAGTCGAGGCCGCCGCTTCCGCTGCTCCGCTTTGGACGGATATTCCTCGCCCTGGTACTGATCCCCCCGGCACCATTTATGACCGTGCCCTTGATTCTAAATACCTGACCGAATTAGCCCATGACACTGCCAGCAATATAGGCGATATATGCAAGTATTTAACAGAGTTGGGTTATGCTCCGAAGGGTAAACGCTGGCGTATGCCGACTTCGGCTGAGTTTGGAGAAGCGAGCGATTACGGTAATGCTGGCGCCGCCAGTTGGGGTGCTGTTGCTACCGTGAATGCAGACGGCACCACTGCCTTTGCCAACGGAATGCAGTTGCGAAAATCAAACACTCCGTTCTTCCCCGCTTCCGGGTTTCGTACCTTTTCGACGGGCGCATTGGACACCGTGGGTGTGGACGGCTTTGCATGGTCGTCGTCACCGAGCAACTCTGGTAGCGGCTTCTTCTTGTCCTTCTTTAGCTCTGCGGCGAGCCCAGCGAGCAGCTACTATCGGACGTGCGGCTTCCCTGTCCGCTGTGTAGCCGAATGATTGTGACCTGAGCTAACCCCTCTGTTGAAACGCTTACAGCAATGGAGGGGCAGCGAAATTGTAAACAAGATGATGGGCGTTTCATGCCCACGTAGAGACGCCCAATTGGGCGTCTCTAATCAAGGTTTGGCCGGAATAATGATATATTATATATTCGACAGGCGCAAATGAATTCGCGCCTGTGTCGGGTATATTTTATGTGTGTGTCGTGTGGAGATGCGCGGGAGCGTGTCTCCACACTTTTAATGAAGAAAAGAGACATCCCATACTCAATGCACAAAGCCATTGAAAATTTATACTATTCTCTTATCCGGATTCCTTTGCGTCTCAAACATTCACGCACTTGCTCAACGGTCAGGAACAAAACCGTTTCGATACCCAGCCGTTGCGCTGCATCCAGATTCTCCTGCCGGTCATCAATAAAAACGCATTCTTCGGGACGCAATTGATACCGTTCCAACAGGATTTGGTAAATTTGAGGATCCGGTTTGCAAACTTTTTCATTTCCCGAAAGCACAATACCCGTTAAGGTTTTGAAAAACGGATGCGCTTCCATCGTGGACGGAAAAGTTTCCGCAGACCAGTTACTCAATCCGTAGGTAGTATAACCGGCTTGTTGTACCTCTGCCAACAAAGCGATGCTTCCCGGATTTTCTTCATTCAACGAGTCATACCAGTGTTGATGGAAATAGGTAATGTACTCCTTGTGTTGCGGGTATTTCGCCGAGAGGATTTGCTCGTTTTCTACAAAACCGATGCCGCTATCCAGATTGTTGTTCCATTCATCACGCCACACGGTTTGCATAAAGTTATCCAACGCTTTATCAGGAATTATCTGCCTGAAAATCAGGCGTGGATCCCACTCGATAAAGACGTTGCCGAAGTCGAAAATAATGTTTTTTATCATTCCCTGAATTAATTATTAGCCGGTAAAAATACTAAATTTTCAGTTCAATAAAAAAGCTGCCCGAAGACAGCCTTTTTTGTATTACTATTTTAACAGACCCGATTATTTCCTCGACGAAACTTTCTCTTTCAACAATAGCTTTTGTTGTTTCCTGTTTTGAATTTCGAAAGCAATCGGAGCTGCGGTAAATAAGGAAGACAATGTTCCGATGAAGATACCGAGCAACATGGCGAACGAGAAACTACGGATAGCATCTCCTGCAAAAAGGAAGATGATAATCATGACGAGGAACGAACTAAGGCTCGTGTTGAACGTTCGGTCGAGCGTAGAGTTCAGAGCGCCGTTAAACAACTCATACTTGGGACGGGTTGGATACAGATGCGTATATTCGCGCACACGGTCGAAGATAACCACTTTGTCGTTGATCGAATAACCGATAACCGTCAGGATAGCGCCGATAAACGTCTGGTCAACTTCCAGCGAGAACGGTACGAGCCCCCAAAGAATAGCATATATACCGATAACGAAGAGGGCGTCACCCGTCAGCGCAACGATTGAACCGACACTATACGAAACATCCCGGAACCGCAACAAAATATAAAGACCAATAGCGATAACCGCAAAGATAATGGCAAAAACAGCGCCTTGCTTAATATCTTCGGCAATAGTTGGCCCTACGGTTTGAGAGCTTCTTACATTATCGGACATAAATTGTCCGTAGCTCGTTCCGTCTTTCAATAAAGGCTTAAACGCCTCATACATTTTTTCGGTTATTTCTTTGTCGATACCTTCCGCCTTTTCTTCAATCCTGTAATTGGTCGAAACACGTACTTGTTCGGATTTTCCATAAGTGATTATACTTGGAGTATGGTTTTCGAAATAGGGATCAAGCATTTCCTGCGCTTCTACGGTATTAACCGGCTGATCGAAAAGTACAACATAATTCCGTCCACCGGTAAAATCGATTCCTTGATTCAATCCCCGGAGCGCAAAAACACCGACACAGATGACAACAATCGCTATATTCACACCATAAATCAATTTCCTGTTTTTCATCAGGTTGTAAGCCGGATTCACCAAGAAATTCTTCATCCACGGAGTCGTGAAAGTCAAATCCAATAATTTGACTTTTTCCATGAAATAGGCATAAATCACACGTGTCATAAAGACGGCGGTGAAGAACGAAATCACGATACCGAAAATCAAAGTGGTTGCGAAACCCCGGATAGGACCCGTACCGAAAATGTAAAGGATGACACCGGTAATAATTGAAGTCAAGTTGGAGTCGAAAATAGCCGAGAAAGCTTTACCATATCCTTCTTCTACCGCTTTTTTCACTTGCTTGCCGCCTCGGATTTCTTCCTTGATACGCTCGTAAATCAACACGTTCGCATCCACCGCTATCGCTAAAGCCAGGACGATACCTGCAATACCCGAAAGCGTTAATACCGCGTGGAAAGACGCTAAGAATCCCAAAGTGAAGAACAAGTTGATCATCAAGGCAAAGTCGGCAATCAAACCGGGTTTAAGTCCGTAAACGAAAATCAGGTAAGCCAATAAAACGACAAGTGCAAAGATAAAGGAGATAAATCCCTTGTTGATGGCTTCTTGTCCCAAAGACGGGCCAACAACTTCTTCCTGAACGATATGCGCCGGAGCTGACATTTTACCGGATTTCAACACATTCGCCAAGTCTTTGGCTTCTTCCTGAGAGAAATGACCGGAGATATTGGATTGTCCGTTGGGAATTTCGCTGTTTACTACCGGAGCGGAATAAACCTGTTCGTCCAGAACAATGGCTACGCACCGGCCGATATTTTCTTTGGTCAGACGCGCCCATTTTTTAGCGCCTTCGGTATTCATTCTCATGCTCACTTCCGATCTGTTGGAATTTTGGCTGAATTCATCCCGTGCGTCCGTTACCACATCGCCTTCCAAGGGCGCTCTACCGTTGCGGGTAGTGATTTTTAACGCATATAATTGATATACATTTTCGTTTTCATCAATCGGATTAACTCCCCATCTCAACTTTAACTGGCGGGGAAGCACATCCTGTACTCTTTTCATGCTCAGGTATTTCTCAACCACCGCCATGTCATATTTGCGAACCGTTCCAATGACAGGGCCTGTTCCGTTAGTCATTTCCGGATTCAGATTCAACACGGAAAACAGCGGAAAATTCTTCTGTACATAATCCTCATCATTTTTATCGGCTACATTTTCGGCTGCATCAATTTCGGTACTGTCGGTGATTAAAGAATCTAATTCCGATTTTGTTTCCGTAGCGGCGATTTCAGGTTGAGCCTGAGCGGCGTCGGCAACCGTCGCGGGGTGTTGGGATAGCGCATTCGCTATTGAATCCCTGATCACCGTATTGGCAGCCAGCAAAGCTTGATGTATTTCTTTTTCATCGTAGGTTTCCCAAAATTCGAGGTTCGCACTGCCTTGCAGCAAAGAACGGACACGTTCGGGTTCTTTGATACCCGGAAGTTCGATAGAAATACGTCCGTCGGTTTGCAGTTTCTGGATATTGGGGGCAACTACGCCAAAACGGTCAATACGTGTGCGAAGCACGTTGAATGAATTGTCAATAGCGCTTTGCAATTCTTTCCTTAAAACGCCTTCTACCTGAGCGTCCGTACTTTGGGGTGGAATTTTATCTTTCAGTTCGAAAGTGCTGAAAATAGCCGACAACCGGGCATTTTTGTCTAATTTATGGTACTCTTCCGTAAATAACGAAATGTAGTCCTGGGTGCTGGTAGCCTGCCGTGCAGTGGCATTAGCCAATGCCTGGTTGAAATTGGGATCAGGGTTATGATCGGCCAGTGATTTCAAAATATCGGCCACGCTGATTTCCATGATAACGCTCATCCCGCCTTTCAGGTCAAGACCTAAATTTAACTCCATGGTACGGCTTTTTTTCAGGGTGTACCCCAGCCATACTTTTTTTGTAGATAATGAATCAAGATAATGACTCTCACTTCCATAGCCTTCGTTAGCGTATGCTTTCGCGTTGTTGTAATATTTATTTGTCACAAATGTAAATGACAGATAAAATATACATACAAGGCTCAATAACACTGCAAAGACTGTTACAAATCCTTTGTTTTGCATTTGACTTTATAATTTATTTTTGACATTAATTCTTACTACCTTAAATTTCAGCCTGCAAATATAGTATTTTTTAAGCAATTACCATAAAAAATCCGTGTAAATTATTTCCAATTGATAAAATCTTTAACGATATATTCGGGTCTTTCCTTTACTTCGTCGAAAAGAATCCCGATGTATTGTCCCAAAACGCCAATGGTAAGCAACTGGATGCCTCCGAAAAAAATCATGATAGTCACGATAGAAGTCCAACCGGATTCGGCGTGAGTGTATCCGAAAATTTTACCGAAAATAGACCACAGGGCCATGAAAATACCGACTATCACCGTAAAAAACCCTAAACCGATAGCCATTAATAACGGTTTTTTGGAAAAATACAGCAAAGCCGTTGTCGCAAACGACACCATTCTTTTGATAGGATATTTGGTTTCTCCGGCAAAACGGGCTTCCCGTTCGTAATAAAAGGGCACTTGCTTGAATCCAACCCAGGAAATCAATCCCCGGATGTATTTTCCCCGTTCTTTGAAACGCTTGAACTGTTCGATAATCTGCGAATCAATCAAGCGGAAATCGCCGGTATCGAGCGGGAAATTCACTTCGGATATTTTATTCAGGGTACGGTAAAACCTTTTGGCTGTCCACAATTTGAATTTATTTTCGCCTGTCCGTTTTTTCCTTACGCAGTAAACCACATTGGCCTGTTCTTCCGCTTGTTTGGCCAACAAATCGGGAATCAGTTCGGGAGGGTCCTGCAAATCGGCATCAATAATAATGGCAAAATCACTGGTACAGTGATGAATACCGGCTGTAACAGCTGCTTGATGCCCGAAGTTCCGGGAAAAATTAATAATCTTTACCGACCGGTCTTTTTTAGCAATATCCGATAAAATATCCATGGTTTTATCCATACTGCCGTCATTGATGAATACCATTTGCGAGGAAATCAGCCTCAAAGAATTCAATACCGCCTTGACTCGCCGATAGGTTGTTTCAATCACCGATTCTTCGTTATAACAAGGAATAATGACGCTTAATGTTTTCATGCGTAATTAATTTGTTTTTACCCCCCAACCCCCTGAAGGGGGCTTTGCCGCAGCATGATGAACTTACTCACTGCTCCAACTCCCCCTTCAGGGGGCAGGGGGGTGCTATTTTTTGAACGTGAAATATTTATTCAATATGAAATTCAATACCGTATAAGTAACAATTCCGATTAATTGGCAAATTTCGGCGGCGCTCACCGCATATTCGAAACGGAAGAAACTTACATGGAATCCGTTTATTATGACGTATTTGTACAGAAAATTGACCAATGCCAACTGGATGACAAAGCAAATGAGAAAAGCGCCGGTAAACCGGACAAATTCGGGTTTCCACTTATTTTTGCTTTTGAAAGTCCAGGAGCGATTCCAGACAAAACTATTAACCAATCCGACAACGTAACCCACCGCATTCGAGATGGAAAGCGCTAACGATGAGATTTTTCCGCTATCCGCAAGTTTGAATACAAGGTGCATCATGAGCCAAATCGTTGCCATGGTCAACAACGTATTTATCACGCCAACGATACCATATTTTATCGTCTGAACCCAGAAATTGTTTCTCATTTTATTTATGTAACTCTTTCCGGATGTCTTCTTCCGAAAATGCTTTTACGTTGGTAATGATAAAACCGTTGTCGATGAAGCTGCCGTACTGGTTACATTCGTTTACGGCATCTTCAAAAATGACCTTAATATTCGCATTGAGATTAAGCAGGAAGAGAATGGTGAAATAGTTTTCCTCAATTTTCATTTCTTCCACTTCGCCGTTGTATTGTTCTATGTAATAAGACATTTCCTTTTCAATCAGCTCTCTTTGGTAATTCGAAAAAGGCCGGAGGCAATTGGACTTGAAAAAAGCCGAAAAGCGCAATTTGTCCGCTCTTCCGCCCAGACCGGTCGAAATAAAGATTTGCTTTTCGTCGGACAATTCCGACTCTAATGTAATTTTCGCCTGCAAAAGAGACATCACAGCCCAATCGTCCGAATGTTCCTTATTATAAGATTCAAGGGTCCTGTATGCTTTGATGTCGCCGGAGACAGCCAGATAGGCAAGCGCATATTTCAGCTCTTTCGGCGAAGATTCCGGGGTATGAAGAACGTTTATCTGTTCTTCTACCGATGTGAGCAATGAATTGTTCCTGACATTTTCGGAATAACGAAAATATTCCATTTGCTTCTCGACCGGAACACTCGTTTCCAGAAAATGCAACTGACCTTTAAGTCCGTCCAACGATTGCTGAATATTTTTGAATACATCACTATCTCTTCTCATACTTGAAAATATAATTTTCCTTTTTATGAATAACGCGATATATGAAAAAATAGATGTTCACCATGGCTTGCATCAAATCGAACAAAGGAATTGTTAAATAAAAATTTTCCAATTCCAAACGAGATGCCGTTCTGTTTACAATAAATGATTGAGAGAAAAGCCTTGTCAAATAGCAACCCATAGCTGCGCCGGCCATATACGGCAAGGCTTGAAGATGCAAAAAGCCCCAAACAAGGCAAGCGAAAACGGAAAGTATGAAAAAGAATCTTGAGAAGGATTCCAAACTCCATAGAGCCACAGGTCTCGCTTTGTAAAAATGGTTGGTAAATGCTTTGTCTTTTTTCTCCTGTTCCCAATCGTAAACATTCAAACCCGTCATGATAACGCTTTCGGGTGAAAGTTCAACTTCTGTGTTGGACTCGGCGGCAATATCATTGATAAATAAATGCCGAATAAATCCTTTATGCTCATTGAAATGTTTTTTCGAACAAATCAGGTTGCGGCCGCTTCCTGCGTAAGGATGATTGAGTAAGGCCATCGAAAGTATTTGCAAGTTTGAATAGAAATAATCGAAAGTCATGAATTTCGGGAAAAATCCCGGTTCACTTTCTCTGGCGCTCATTCCCAGAACCACGGTTTTATCTTTTTCGAAATGGCGTGTCATCAACTTAATCCAGTTATTCGACCGGGTATGGCTGTCGGCTTCGGTAAACAACAGACAATCGTACTTTGCAGCTTTGATTCCCAAGGTTATTCCTAATTTTTTCCGGCTTACGTTTCTTGTTTCTTCGGGAATATGCGTAGAATACAAATTAGGATATTGTTCTTGCAGTCGTTTCAGTGCATTCTTGTTTTCTTCGGTCGTCCCGTCATTGACAATAATCACTTCAAATTGAGGATAATCCTGTTCCAACAGGGCCGGAAGAAAGTCCTGCAAATCGTAGAACCGGTTCTTGATATAGATAATTACGGAAACCGGCGGAAGTCCGGAAAAAAAACGGGTGTTTCCTTCCTCAATGGATTTCATGTAATAATACGGTTTTATCAAGACGGCCCAATAGAAAACCATTTGGGTAATAAAACAGATCGCCAATATTGACAACAGTATTATTTCTATCAAACTAACCATGTTATCTATTTTTAATTTCTATCAAATTTCTATCGAATCTGAAAAATAAACCCCCGGCAATTTCCGGCAATTGTATTGCATTGCCATAACTTCCCCGTAAGCGCCTGCCGATCGGAGTGCAATATAATCTCCCCTGTGAGCTTTATTTAGTTTACACGCTTTAGCAAAAATATCGGACGATTCACAGATAGGTCCCACCACGTCGTAAATATCCTGCGTCTCGTCGGACGAAAGATTTTCGATTTCGTGATAAGCGTCGTAAAAAGCCGGCCGAATCAATTCGGTAAAACCGGCGTCAAGCACAACGAATCTTTTGAAAACGCCTTCTTTTACGTACAAAACCTTGGAAATCAACGAGCCGCATTGTCCGACAATCGAACGTCCGGGTTCGAAATGAACTTGTTGACCGGGCCTTGCCGGAAAATATTTACGGAAAATTTCGAACCAGGCTTTGAAATCGGGGACAGGATTACTGTCGGGATGTTTATAATCAATGCCTAATCCACCTCCGAAATTGATGTTCTCCAAGAAAATCCGGCGTTGCGACAAATAGCGTTCCAGTTCAACAGCCTTTACAAAAAGTCCTGCAAACGGTTCCATTTCTGTGATTTGGGAACCGATATGGAAATGCATTCCGGTTAATTTTAAGGATGAGAACGAATCTATCTTGTCTATAACCTTATCTATCTGTTCGATGTTAATTCCGAATTTATCTTCTTTGGTTCCCGTTGTAATATGGTGATGTGTATGCGCGTCCACTTCGGGATTGATTCGTATCGCTATTCGGGCAACTTTACCTTTCGCTGCGGCTAATTCGCCGATTACTTCCAATTCGGGAATGGATTCCACGTTAAAACAGGAAATATTTTCGTCCAATCCGAGATTGATTTCCCAATCCGCTTTCCCCACTCCGGCAAATACAATCTTTTCCGCGGGAAAACCGGCTTTCAGTGCAGCTTGGATTTCTCCTCCGCTCACGCAATCGGCTCCGAGTCCGGCTTTACTGATTACCGACAAGATGCGCGGATTCGCATTGGCTTTCACTGCATAATGAATATGATAATTGTGTTTATTTGCTTCATTTGTAACGGCTTCCAATGTTTTTTCCAAAACATCCATATCATAATAATAAAACGGTGTTTGTAATTGCTTGAATTTCTCCAATGGGAATTGTTGCTTCATTTTTATATATTTGTTAATCAATAATTTATTTAATCAAACAAGTTGTCGCTCAAAGCCTGCAAAGCCTGTTTCTTATCTTTGGAATCAATCAGGAAAGAAATATTGTAATTGCTTCCGCCGTAAGAAATCATTTGTACCGGAATGTCTTTGAGTGCGTTCACGGCTTTGGATTCGAAACCCAGATTACTCCAGTCCAAATCGCCGACTACGCAAATAATGGTCATGTTACGGCTGACGGAAACGGTTCCGTATTTTTTCAAATCGTCGAGGATTTCGGGAAGATGTTTCGTCTGGTCGATGGTTACAGAAACGCCTACTTCGGAAGTGACCACCATGTCGATGGGCGTCCGGTTGTTTTCAAAAATCTCGAAGACTTTGCGTAAAAAACCGTAAGCCAACAACATGCGTCCCGATTTGATTCGGATGGAAGTGATGTCATCTTTGGCTGCAACCGCCTTGATTTTTCCCTTGTCCAATTGATTGGAAATCAAAGTTCCGGGACCTTCCGGATGTGCGGTATTCAGCAAGCGGACAGGTATATTGTTGAGTTTGGCGGGCAAAATGCAAGTCGGATGCAATATTCTTGCGCCGAAATACGCCAATTCGGCCGCTTCTTCAAATTCCAGGCGGTTGACGGGAGTGGTGCGGCTCACATATTGCGGATCGTTGTTTTGCATGATGTCCATGTCCGACCAGATTTGAATTTCCTCTGCCTGAACGGCTACACCGATTAACGAAGCGGTGAGGTCGCTGCCGTGCCGTCCCATGTTGTCGATTTCTCCGTAGGCATTCCGGCAGATGTAACCTTGGGTAACATAAATATCGCTATCAAGATTGGTTTCCAAGAGTTGATGCAGCTTTTCGCGGATATATACCGGATCCGGTTCGGAATTTTTGTCTGTTCGCATGAAATCCAAAGCCGGAATCGCAGCGACATTCACTTTTTGTTCTTCAAGCAATAAACACATCATTGCGGAAGAAATCAGTTCACCCTGAGCCAGAATCACTTTTTCTTCGAATAAAGTAAACAAATCTTTCGTGAAAGTCCGGATCTCATTAAAATGTTCTTTTAATATTTCCTGTGCTTTTTCGATATAGGGTTGAGTGGCATAAAGTTCGGCGGTTAGATTCAGATAATCCGATTCCAGGAGATTGATGATTTCATTCGCTCCATCGGGATTTTTTTTGTAGAGATAATCGGCAATTTCGATCAACCGGTTAGTCATGCCGGCCAACGCGGAAAAGACGATAATATTCTTCTTCCCTTTCCGAACCAACCGGACTACTTCCTTCATTTGGGACGCAGAAGCGATGGATGTACCTCCGAATTTTAAGACTTTCATGCGATTAATTTGTTCAAATTAATAATAATTTGCAAAGATACGAAAAATTCTTTTTCAATTTCTTAAAAAGCAAGTTTTTGCTTAAAAGAAAAGTGTAAATGGGTAACGATTTAGAAATGAGCGAATTGTTTCCGTTTACTGTATTTTTCCACTGTTTCAAATAATTCAAAGGCAAAAGTAGTAAATATTTTGGATCATATACAACGATTACTGAATTTCTGTAAGAATCACATAACCGTTACATAAAATATTATTGATTATCAATATTTTAATTCTTGAAGATAGCCTCACAGTTACATAACCGTTACATAAGATTATCCCCAAAAAGGAATATATCTGGAATATTTTTTTGAAATATTGTCCGGGGCTTCATATTTTATGAAATCTGCATTTATAGTTTCTTTAATAATACGCGAAACCATAGGATAATTTTTTTCTTCCACCTCAAACCGTTCACGCAAACTTTGGTTAGTCATCTTTTCATTTTGCATGTAACGAAGGCAACAATGTTGATAACAGGCACTTATCTTGTCTTTACGGCTCATTTCAGAAAGTTTTTGATAGGCGTATATCGTTACCGTTGTCCTGAACTCATCAACCAGAATGTTGATAGGCGGTAAATGATATTGTTCATTGTTAAATATGACTTTATCCATACCGCTGCCTTTTTCTTCACAAAGATTTGCCCGGCGCATTAAATCCGCCATCTTTTCGTTTCGGGAAATATATTCGTCAATAAAGCGTTCCGGAACAATCAGCGGCTGTCCCGGATTGGATATAGCGACGCGATCGGAATAAATCTCAATCATTGGAAAACCTTTTTCCTCAAAATTTTGGTGGATAATGCAATTTGCGGTTAACTCGCGAATGGAAACTTCGGGATAGGCTCGTTGATTGATGCGCAATGCTCTGCTTATTATCTCGTTTGCAGGTAGCTGTCCGTTTATCCAGTCCATCATACTTTCAAAGCCTACACAATAACCTTTCGTGAAAATTTGTTCTCTTTCCGTTTCGGTTTTTCCCTTTCCTTTGTAAACAATGACACGAACGGCTTTTCGGGAAAGGCTGTCAAAATCATTCAGATTTTTAGCAAACAGTATTGCCCCTAATTTTGTAATGGAATAACTTGCATTTTCCTTGATTATCAACTGTTCGGATAGAAATTTTTCAATCACGCCTGCTTGATTGCTTGGGTATGGAATTTTCAGCAATTCAAAATAAGTTTCTGTGCTTAACAAAGCAATTACTTCTGATGAAGAAAGTTTAGATTTTGCGATGTCGTCTTCTAATTGATAGTCGGTGTTTTGCCAAATCTTACGTTCTTTTTCTTCAAAATCAACCAATTTTCTTGTGATGCTTCCTACACGGATATAGGCTTGATGCAAAAATAATACAGGACGATTTTTTGCAGCGGGGATAATAAACAGAGAAATATGTTTGCCTTCCTCATAATCAAATTCGTATATTGTAAAATCAATACGCGGATTCAATCGTGAGACAAGCCAATGTTCCAATTCTTCATTTCCCTTTTTATAACTTTTGGCTTTTAAATCCGTTCCTAACACTTGATGTGTTTCGTTTTCAATGCCGAAAACCAAATATCCGAATGTTTGATTATGAATACGCGCCGCGTTTGACAATGCAGAAATTCGTTCTCCGATTTCTTCCAGAGAATGAAAATTATGTTTGAACTCAATCCATTCGTTTTCTTTGGGTTGAGATTTTAAATCGTTGATTAATGAGATTAATTGCGCTATCTGCATTGTGGAATTATTTGATAGTGCAAAAATAGGTTATTTTGGGGAATTGGCAAAATACAAAAGTGCTATATGATACAAATTAGCCTCTTATTGTACCTTTGAAATATATTTGTCTAAAAAATGGCTCGAATCATATCTTCCTGCGGAATCCCTTCCCGCACAATCGCGAAACTCCCTTTATAATCCCAATTGGCGCGAGCAATTCCATATTTCTTGAACAGAATATTCATATCCCTGAACCAGCGGACTTTATCATCGGCCGGCGCATTGTTGATACAACCGTATTCCCCGCAATAAACTTTCAGTTTATATTTTTTGGCAACATCCGTCACTTGTTTGAAATGACTTTCAATCACATCAATATTGTAGGTTTTATTTTGGTAACCTACATCGTTTATCGCTTTTTCATCCTTTTCGGCAACCGGTTTTCCCGGATAATGAACCGGAACGGAAAGACTTTTCAAACTCATCCAACCTGCCTGGTAATGCGTAAGCGGAAAAGGCTCATAATAATGAAAACTAATCATAATATGCGGGTCCTTAGCCGGTAAGCGCAAGTCTTTCACTGTGTTATAGTTTTGCCAACGATTTGAACCTACGATAATAGTGCGTTTGGGTTCTGAAGCCCGGACAACCGAAATGCAACGATTCACAATCACATTCCAGATTTCAGGTTCATCGGCTACAGGTTCGTTCATCAATTCGTAAGCCACCTTATAATCGGGGTATTTTTTCAATTCGTCCGATAATTTACGCCAACAATCGTAAAATTGATTTTGTGCGAGCGTATCGGTGAATAAAGGTTTTACCGCGTCATTAAAATGATGGGAGCGAAGAATATGTAAATCAACCACTGCCCGGAGATTGAACTCGGCGCACCAACCCAAAGCATTGTGCAGCAAACGAAAAGCCTCCGGCTCTTTTGCGCCGTTGGGGTCAAACATTTGCTCCTCGTCAATCGGAATGCGAAGATGATCGTATCCGAGACCGGCAAGAAGCGCCACATCGTCGCGCGTAAAATAGTTGGCGCGTTCTTCACCCCGTTTATTACTTTGCGATAACCAATGACTGATATTTACGCCATTATTAATTTTAAAATCCTTTGCTTTACTGTTTTGACAAAATAATGGCAACAGTAAGCCGAACAAAAATACATAAATTCTCATGAGACACAGATTGTTAAATTTGTGACAAATGTAACAAATATTGTTTAAATAAAAAATAGGGTGCATTTGGGATAAAATTTTTTTTGAACTATTCAAAAAAAGTTTTATCTTTACATAATTTTTAAATAATCTATATTACAACATGGAAAATAATATTTTTGAACTATCAACCGGTCAATTGAAAAAAATTGCCGAAACGCTACAAACAAAAATCAGTGAAGGACTTCAGGAAAACGGGAAAGAAATCCGTTGTCTCCCGACTTACATCATTCCGAAAACAAACATGCCGAAGGAAAAAGTGCTTGTCCTCGATTTGGGCGGAACCAATTTCAGAGCCACCGTAGTGGACTTTACCGGTGAAACACCTATCGTTCACGAAGGCGTGAAAAAAAATCTGGAATATGTCATGAAAGCGCCCGCAGGGAAAAGCAAGGAAGAACTTTATGCCGAAATGGCCAATCTGATTTCCTCCCTCAATCTGGAAGGCGTAAAATCAATCGGCTACTGTTTCTCTTATCCTTGCGAATCGACGCTGGAGGGAGACGCCGAATTGCTTCACTGGACAAAAGGTGTCACCCTCAAAGGCATGGAAAAGGAACTTGTCGGAGAATCGCTGATGAAATATCTGAACGAACACATCAAATCGGCGAATTTCACAGGAATCAAAGTGATTAACGACACGGTGGCCAGCCTGTTTGCCGGACTGACCGACAAAACTTCGCAAGCGCACATCGGCCTGATTGTCGGTACGGGAACCAACATGGCTCCATTTTTCCCTACGGACAAAATACCCAAATTAAATTCCAATTATAAACAAAAGGGATTGATTCCGGTAAATCTTGAATCCGGGAATTTTTATCCACCTTTCTTGACGGTAATTGACGATAAAATAGACAAATATTCGGATACGCCGGGTAAACAACGATTCGAAAAGGCCATTTCCGGTATGTATCTCGGACGGCTTTTGGAATTTATCTTTTCTTGCGAAGAATTTGAAGCCAATTTCGATGCCGAAAAATTAACGCGGATCATGAGTTATCCCGACATGTACAAAGAAAAATACGTGCAAGCTGCGTTTTGGGTTTACGAAAGAGCAGCCAAGTTAGTTGCGGCCTCTTTAGCCGGTTTGATTCTACAATTGATTGCTTCCTACGAAACGGCGATTACAGATGTTCGTCTGACGGCCGAAGGCAGCCTCTTCTGGAGTGAAGACCAAAAAGGTCAGAAAAACGTTAAGTTTAAGAGTTATAAAGACTTGGTTTTAGACCAGTTGAATCTTCTTTTGAAAGAATCCGGACACGGCGATATTACTATCCATGTGGAAAAATCAGCCAATGCCAATCTGATTGGTTCGGCGATTGCCGCTTTGTCTTGAATCCTGCTCTCATTGCATAAACGAAGCCCGAAGTAATCCAAATAAAATCAATGGATTGCTTCGGGCTTTGTCCTCGCAATGACGTCGCAAAACGTCTATTACTTTCTAATACCTAATTCCTTGATGATAGCGCGATACCGATCAATATCCCGGTCTTTCAGATAGTCCAACAACCGGCGACGTTTACCAACCAACATTTTCAAGGATCTTTCCGTGCTATAATCTTTTTGATTTAACTTGAGATGTTCAGTTAAATGCGAAATACGGTAGGAAAACAATGCTATCTGTCCTTCGGAAGAACCGGTATCAGTGTTAGACTTTCCGTACTTTGCAAAGATTTCTTTCTTCTTTTCAGAATCTAAATACATGATTACGAATTGTTTAATTTGTTTGTAAAAATTGAGTCGCAAAGGTACGAAAAAGAATCGAAAATAAAAAATAATTTGTACCTTTGCAACAGAAACAAAAAAATTGCAAAGCAATGCAACGAACACTTATTAAAAAATTGCAGAACTTTTTTCCTGCTTATCCTGTCGAAAAGGCATGGGTATTCGGTTCGTATGCGCGTGGAGAACAAACACGCAAAAGTGACATTGATATTCTTGTTCGATTTAATAAAGAGGCAGTTATAACTCTGATTGATTATGCGAAAATAATGAATAATTTGGAAGATTATTTGCATAAAAAAGTGGATTTGGTGCAAGAAGGTTGTTTGTATAAATTCGCACAAGATTCGGCGGAGCGCGATAAAATTTTAGTATATGAGAGATTTAATTAAAAATAAAGGCAGATTAGAACATATACTTGATGCAATAGACAAGGCGCTCGAATTTACTGAAAATGTTAGTTTTGAATACTATAAGACAAATACTATCCTCAGATTTGCTGTCGTAAAATGCGTTGAAATTATTGGAGAAGCAAGTTACAAACTGACAAATGAATTTCGTGAACAAAATCCCGAAATAGAATGGCGTGATATTATTTCCATGCGACATATTTTAGTACATGGTTATTATCAAACTGAAGATAAGATTGTTTGGAATACGGTAAAAAATTATCTGCCAAAATTAAAGAAACAAATAAAAACAATATACGAAAACGAAAGTTGATATTTATGGATATTTCAATCATAATACCTTTATTCAACGAAGAAGAATCCCTTCCCGAACTATACGCGTGGATTGAAAAAGTGATGCGGGAAAACAGTTTCAGCTATGAAGTCATTTTTGTTGACGACGGCAGTAAAGACAACTCATGGCAAGTCATCACCGATCTCAAACAAATTCATCCCGAAGAAGTGAAAGGAATCCGTTTCGGACGGAATTACGGAAAATCTCCGGCTTTGCAATACGGTTTCCAAAAAGCAAAAGGCGACATCGTTATCACGATGGATGCCGATTTGCAGGACAGTCCCGACGAAATTCCCGAACTCTACCGCATGATTGCCGACGGAAATTACCAATTGGTCTCCGGTTGGAAGAAAAAAAGACATGATCCGTTAAGTAAAACGTTGCCTACCAAACTTTTCAATGCAACCGCCCGGCTTTTTTCCGGTATCAAACTGCACGATTTCAACTGCGGACTGAAAGCCTATAAAAAGCAAGTAGTAAAGGATATAGAAGTTTACAACGACATGCACCGTTGGATTCCCTACTTGGCAAAAAATGCAGGATATACCAAAATCGGCGAGAAAACGGTACAACATCAGGCGAGAAAATACGGCCACACCAAATTCGGTCTCGACCGTTTTGTCAACGGTTATTTGGATTTGTTTACGCTTTGGTTTTTATCAAAATTCGGGAAAAAACCCATGCATTTCTTCGGATTAATCGGAAGTTTAATGTTTTTTGTCGGATTCATTTCCATCTTGATTGTCGGAAGTATAAAAATATATTGTTTAAATCACGGAACGCCCGCACCTTTATTAACAGATACGCCCTATTTCCATATCTCATTGGTATCTATGGTAATAGGGACGCAACTATTTCTTGCCGGATTTATAGGAGAATTAATTACGCGCAATTCTCCGGACAGAAACCGGTATATTGTTTCCGAAGAAATTTAACGCCAATCACTGCGTTTGAAAAGCGTAAGCCAAGCCCAAATAGAAAAAACTATATTTGGCAGCTTCCTCTTTGGCGTTGGTATATCGCCAGCCGCCGTTAACCAATAAGTTATCGGTGATATTGATTCTCCCGTGTATGCCTATGTTAAAACCGAACACATTGAAAGTCCCGGTTTTAATAGGTTTATTTTCGGTTATCTCTTTGACGGAATAATATTGCCCGCCCAATGCCGGACCAATTCCCCAAGTACGCGAGGATAAAAGATATAATCTGGCATCCAGATTCCCGGAATAAACAGCTAATTTTTGGGTTGGATATGTAGTGTTATACGAGTCTTTATAAGAAATACCCGGATTCATAAGTCCTGTAAAAGCAATTTCCAAAGAGCCGGTCAGGTTGTAAGCGGCATCGAAACCATAAAGCAAATTGTCATAGTTTGTTACGTAACCACCTTTCAATCCAACAGATAGATCTCCCATCTGAGAAAAAGCACGAACTGCCAAACCGGCAAATAATAAAATCAGTACTGTTTTTTTCATTATCACATTTATTTTATATTGGGGACAAAAGTAAAGAATATTTTGAAAACTACAAAACGACTTTTGATTTACTTTGCTTATTTATCAACTATTAACATTAAACCGTAAGCATCTGTTTCTCCCACATATTGTCATCATTTCTTCAAAACAATCGAAGGATTAATCCGCAGAAAAACCCCGGTAGTCCAACCGGAATATTTTTCCGTTTTTATAGGATTAACGCCATCATACATTGTAAATTCGGGCGTAAAATGACATTCAAAGTTAGCGCCCAGATGAAACCCGTTGCCAAATTCCTGCTCGTACTTAATACCCGGATTCAAAACCACTATTCTCGGGAAATTCCAATTTTCCTTTGAAGTCGAAACATTTCCGAAAATCGGATTTCCGAAAAGATTGATAAAATTACCGCTTCGCCAAATATTCATTTTCAGGTCAAGATTCCAAATCCGGATGTTCAGATTAGAATAAGCAGCCCAACCTTGTTTAAATAAGAGCGGCTCTTCCGAATAAAAATTCTTGTAACCGGCTCCCATCAGACTCAAACGGAGATACTTGAAAGCCGAATTGTCGAAATTAAAACCGAACTGCAAACCGGCAGCTCCATTTGCCAAAGAAGCTACTCCGTCAATAGAATCAATTTCACCTCCGTGGTGAGTTACCACCGCCTGAATCGGGACTCCCAAATAAAAGAAAGATTGAGGGTTTGTAATGTGAAAACAAGTTGCAGCTCCCGCCGTTACCACTTCATTATTCGCTTCATTTTTGAAAGTAAAAGTCTCCCAGTTTACCCAAGCATCAAAATGCGCTACCCTCGAATTATGAATAATTTGTGCGCCCATTTCGGGGTCGGCGGTGAGATTCAGTTCGGGATTATACAAAGGTTCAATCAAGCCGTGGTTAGCGCCTCCGTAAATATGTCCCAAAACAATGTTCAGTTGCGGAACAGGCTGAATCTGCGCCCTGAAGAAAGGCAGGAGATGAAATCCCAACTGATAACCCGACGCTTTCCATTCGGGAATATCGCGATAGGCATAATTGGGATATTTATCTGCACCCCAATATTTTAATAAAGAAACACCGGCCTCCATTTTAATCATGGAAGCCGGATAATACGTCAAACGAGGATTGATACGAAAACCCGGCAAAGTGTAACCTTTTTGGATATCGCCTCCGGTTTCGGTATTGTTCAGAAAACTGATATTGTCGATGCACAGATCCAATTCCCCTTCCTTTTCGGAATCAATTGTATAAACGTCCGTAAAAAGACTTTCACGGACAGGGGTTTGTGCAAACAAACACTGCGAAAACAGAATACAGCAAAAGAAAAATACCGGGATTTTTGTTTTCTCGTTCATTTTCAACCATTCATCGACGCCAAAAACTCCTCGTTACTGTAAGTTTTTTCCAAACGGTCTTTCACAAATTCCATCGCTTCCAAACTATTCATATCGGATAGATATTTACGCAAAATCCACATGTGATTGATGTTGTCTCTGTCTTGCAACAAATCGTCGCGGCGCGTGCTGGAAGCCACAATATCGACAGCCGGATAA
Source organism: Bacteroidia bacterium (assembly GCA_025996865.1). GTDB lineage: Bacteria > Bacteroidota > Bacteroidia > Bacteroidales > Azobacteroidaceae > Azobacteroides. The sequence goes on along the minus strand of BNTV01000023.1, from coordinate 25,301 downwards.
ATCCGTTTGTTGGAGAGTTTGCGGTCTAATTGCAATTCCATATTACCGGTTCCCTTAAATTCCTCGAAGATTACATCGTCCATCTTCGAACCGGTTTCCGTCAAAGCCGTAGCAATAATCGTCAGTGAACCGCCGTTTTCGATATTCCGCGCAGCGCCGAAGAAACGTTTGGGTTTTTGAAGGGCATTGGCATCCACACCACCCGACAATACTTTTCCCGAAGCCGGTTGCACGGTATTGTAGGCGCGTGCCAAACGGGTAATCGAATCCAGAAGAATCACGACGTCATGGCCACATTCAACCATCCGTTTCGCTTTGTTCAAAACAATTTCGGCAATTTTCACGTGTCTGTCGGCCGGTTCGTCAAAAGTCGAGGCAATCACTTCGGCGTCAACGCTTCGCTGCATGTCGGTAACTTCTTCGGGACGTTCGTCAATCAGCAGGACAATCATGTAAACTTCGGGGTGATTCCAAGCAATGGAATTAGCTATGTCTTTCAATAACATAGTTTTACCGGTTTTTGGCTGTGCTACAATCAAACCCCTTTGTCCTTTTCCTATCGGTGAAAACAAATCCACAACGCGAGGTGAAATTTTGTCCACGACTTTGGGACTCATGCTGGCTACCAACCGAAATTTTTCGTCAGGGAAAAGAGGTGTCAGATGATCAAACGGCACACGGTCACGCACTTCTTCGGGACGGAGACCGTTGATTAAATCCACTTTTACCAAGGGGAAAAACTTCTCGCCTTCTTTCGGCGGACGAATAGGCCCTTCTACAACGTCGCCCGTCCGCAAACCGAACAATTTGATTTGGGATTGCGAAACGTAAATATCGTCGGCGGAAGAAAGGTAATTGTAATCCGAAGAGCGCAAAAAGCCGTATCCTTCCTGAATAATTTCGAGTACGCCCGTACCCGTCAAAATACCATCAAAGTCAAAGGCTTTGTCTTTTTCTTTGTCTTTTTCTTTTGGGTTGTTTTGATTATTGGGAGTTGCTTGGGCTTTGTTATTATTGTTGTTATTATTATCAAAATTATTGTTCTTGGCAGGAGTTTGAGCCGCTTTGGCTTGATGAGCTTGTTTGGGTTGTGGCGTTTTAGAAACAAATAAAACTTCATCCATCAAAGTTTTTGTTTCGGGATTATGCCGGAATACTATTTTTCCCGAAGGAGGAACTTCTTCTTTCTGAACCGGCGCTTCGGCAGGTTCGGCAGCCGGCGCTTCAACAAACTCGGTAACAGTAACTTTTACAGGTTCGGCAGCCGGTATTTCGACAAGCTCAGTAACCGGCGCTTCAGTAAGTTCAACAACCGGTGTATTGACAGACTCAACCGCTTGCTGCGCTTGTCGAGGCGCCGGCTGCTGCGCTTGATTAATCATAACCGGCATGGATTGAGGAATTTCAATCCGAACTCGCTTCCGCTTGGGTTCGTACGTTCCTTTCGGCTGCGCTTTTGTTTCGACAGGGTTAACAACCTGTTGCTGAACTTGCTGAAGCGTCTCCGCAACAGGAGGTATTTCAACAGCGTTTGCAACCGGTTCTTCCACTTTTCTTTTCAACTGAGGACGCTTTTTTTGCGGAACATGCTCTCTTCCTTCTTTTCTTTGTTCCTTCTTTTCCACTTTTTCTTCTTTTGGAACTTGAACATTGGATTGAACGGTTTTTACGGATGATTCCGGCAAATTCTTGTTTTGGTCTGCAACGGGCTGAACCGGAGTTTCCGGTTTGGCAGCTTTATTCAGCATTTGCTGTTTTTCCAATTTCGACTTAGGTCCTCTGCGTTTAGGTCTTACGTCATCAATTTTACCCGCAGCAGCTTGAAGCGCTGCATTTACGATGGCTTGTTGATCCAGAATTTGATACACCAGAGCATCTTTACCCAGCTTATCTACTTTTTTTAAGCCTAACTCTTTTGCTAAAGCAACCAAGTTGCTTTGTTCCATTTCCTTAAGTTGCAAAATATTATATTTCTGCATAAAATAAATTATAAAATTTCTTTTGAATTGAATACATCATATTATGAAGTGAACAACTTACAATGTATTAATGTAAACTTATGAGGTTATTTAAATTTCTAAATAAAGGTTATTTTGGTGCAAAGATACATATTTTTTTATTATAACAAGCGCTTTTTATAAAATTCTTATGATATAAGCATTTTTTGTATCCTCATCTATCCTAAACCGGTCATCAATCCGATGATTAACCACCCAAACAATGTCCTCCCCGGAAAGCAATAACCAGATTTTTTCTTTTTCGGGTTTACTGATTTTGTTGTTATTAAAAAAATTGCTAAGCTTTTGGAAGCCTTTCATTCCGAATGGAATAAATTTGTCGCCGGCTTGCCATTTCCGCAAAAGTAATGGAAAATGGAGTTTGTCTCTATCTAAATAAGCAATGTGTTTGTGCGGTTGTATGAGCGGCCTTTCCTGCACCTGAATCTCCATCCGAAAAGGAAATTCAATAATACCGGTTTCATCCGGCTGAATCCAATAAGTTTTTTTTTCTGCCTTTTCATCCTCCACCGGCAAAAGCAGAAAAGCCTCCCGGTCTTTTACGAGCCGGTGAGTCTGGGAATAAAACACTTTGCCCGGTTGTCCGTCAATGGCTTTGTAAATCTCAAAAACGACTTCTTTTCTGAATCCGAAATCTTTTAACAGCTCAAACAGAAGTGTTTCCGGCGAAGGAAAAGTTTTCAACAAAGGTATATTAATCTGCCCCGTTTTTTCATCAAAAATTGTTTTTCCGACTTTTTCAATTTCAGCATCATAAATTTTAGCCGCTTCATTCAGATTGTGCATCGTTTGGCTTAACGCTTCATTTATCGAAGGATTCAGCGTTTTCAGCAAAGGAATCACCTGCAAGCGAATTTTATTCCGGGTAAATTCGGGTAAATTGTTAGACGAATCGGTGACAAACGGAAGATTTTCAGTTTGAGCATATTGTAAAATTTCTACCTTGGAAACACAAAGCAAAGGACGGACAACCAATCCGCTTCGGGGCTTGATTCCGGTCAAGCCTTTGATACCCGTCCCCCGAATCAAATTCAACAGCAAGGTTTCGATGCTATCGTCTTGATGATGGGCGACGGCAATAGCTGTAGCATTTCCATTTTTCCGTAATTCTTCAAACCATTCATAACGTAAATCCCTCGCAGCCATTTCAATGGAAATTCCTCCCGCTTTTGCCGCAGCGCGTGTATCAAAATCTTGTTTGAAAAAAGGAACAGGCAAAGATGCGGCAAAATCGGCGGCAAATTTTTCATCCCTGCCGGACTCCTCTGCCCGTAGATGAAAATTACAATGTGCGGCTAAACATTTATAACCCAAACTGTGTAATATGGACAGCAAAACAACCGAATCGCCGCCGCCGCTCAAGCCAACAACCATTTTGTCGCCGGGATTCAATAAATTATTTTTTTCGATATAACGTTTGACGGTTTGCAACATCACTCAGGTATTTGTTTGAATAAGATGACAAAAATAACAAGATTGAGGATAATAAACAACATTTATCCGGCATTATTTCTTATATTTGTTAATTTCTACTTTTGAGGCCTATTTTGAAGGGAAAAAAGAATTGTTTGACGGGCTTGCCATCTTCGAATTGGAAACAAAATGGGAGAAATATCCTGTTTTACATTTGGACTTGAATGCCAAAAAATATGAAACGCCGGAGGATTTAAATGCAATATTAAACCAATATTTAGAACAGTGGGAGTCAATTTATGGGAACGAGAAGAAAGACCGTACTCCGGAAGAACGTTTCACCTACATTATTCAACGTGCATACGACTTTCGAGAAAGCAATCAATCAGATGACTCTCCAATATGACGGTTATTACTTTGCTCCTGACGCCGACGGTATGTTCAACCCGTTTAGTGTTTGGAATTTTTAATGCCATACTATACGGCAGTATCCGATGACGAAACAAGATTCCATTTAGCCGGTAGTGCAGAGGAAGCCCCCAAACAAATTGATGATAAAGGTTATTTGATACCTTGCCAAACAATTCGCAGGATGGAACATTCGCAGGCAAGGTCTGTAAACAAGTTGGACTTTCACTTCAATATGGCATTAACTACGGTCAATATCGCCAAAATTATCCAACTCAAGGTGAATATCACCGCCAACAAGAGTCAACGGCAATATATCTTCGATTTCCGTGATTAATTTACTCATTTGTTCCATAATCTTTCCTCCTTATAAAAAAATATAATACAATATTTTACAATATTTTGTCAAATTCGTTCCCATAATTTTTAAACGAAATTTATGTGCAGTTGGGGCGTACCCCAGTTCCAGAATGCTTCTCTGGTTAATTCCTCAACCGTTCTATAGTCTTTTTCTTCTTCAAGTCTTAATTTAATTTCCACACAGCCGAAGTTCCGCAGAACCTGCCCGGATTTGTCAGGAAACGACACTTTTTTGTTTTGTTTGTTTCGGAAAAAAGTGTATATTCGCAGTGAAATTTCGAGAGAAAAATGTAAAATAAATACATAAAATAAAATTATTAACTTTACAGCAAAAACATATTCAATATTATTATGGACGAAATATATAAACAAATGATGATATGAAATTGAATTCTGATGAATAAAAATTAAAAATTATGAACACAACATTAATTATTATTGCAGCAATAGTCGTTATCCTATTGCTTTGGTTTATTGTAACTTACAATAAGTTCATTGCCAAAAACAACCGTGTGAAACAAACCGAAAGCAGCATTGATGTGATGCTTAAACAGCGGAATGATATGATTCCGAATCTGGTGGCTGCCGTGCAAAACTATGTGGGGCACGAAAACAGTACGCTTACCAAAATTGCCGAACTGCGTGCGCAGATGCAGCAAACGGACAACAAACACGAGCAAATGCAACTTGGCTCGGAACTGTCCAAAAAACTTGCCGACATAAAAGTAGCAGTAGAAAACTACCCCGAACTGAAAGCCGACAAGCAATTCCTGCGCCTCGAAGAATCCATCGAAGATATGGAATATCAGTTGCAGGCAGCACGGCGCACCTTTAACGCGGCGGCGGTTGATTTCAACAATTATGCGCAAATGTTCCCATCGAACATCATCGCTTCAATAAAGAATTATCAGCCGTATGAACTGATAACCGTTCCCGAAAGCGAAAAGGCGAATGTGGATGTGCGGGCGTTGTTTAAAAGTTAAAAGAATATGAATGCCCAACAATTACAACAAGAACTGCATTCTACACTGACAAAAGCAGCGCGTAACCGCAGAATACTAAAAATCAGCCAACTGATTTGTTACGGTGGTGCAGCCATTTGGTTTATCGGCATTTTCGCGCTCAACGGTTTGTTTTTTTCGGGCAACGGCTCGCCGTTTATGCACGACTATGAGGCAAACCCCAATCCCACATTTTGGGAAGTAAACAAAATGCTGGTCGTTATCATTCCGCTTTTTGCACTGATAATGCTCGGCAGTATGGGGCTGGGCTATTTCTACAAAAAATTTACGACTGATGAACAAAATGCCGTGCGCCGCATCATCAAACAAATGTTCCCCGATGCCAAATGTTATTTGGAAGGAAAAGAGGCATTGCTATCGCAAATTTACGACAGCCGTTTCTTCGACGGCATTGCGCGGCACAACGAACTATCGGGCTACATTTTCGGCAATATCGTGTTTGAACTCAACGGACACCGGCTGAACATTCAGGATTTGGCGGTGCGCAAAACAGGCTCGCAGTCAACTGTCAGCGGTTATCTTACCTTGTTCAAAGTGATGTTTGGCGGCGCATTTGCAAAACGAGTCGAAAACGTAACGAGCGATTTTCGCGGACTGTTTGCCAACGCGAAATTGGCAAAGGCTATCAACGGCAGCATCGTAATTTTCCCCGACCACTTGGAGCAGCACCTCGACTACCTCGCCCGTTCGCTGCAATTGCTGAAAAGCACAGGCGACTGCAAATTGATACAACTCGAAGACGTGGAATTTGAACGCTATTTTGCCGTGTATGCCACAGACGAAATCACGGCGCGATACGTTCTTACACCGGCTATGATGCTGCGAATGACCGAGTTGCGCCACAAATACAACCGGGATATAATGCTCTCGTTCAGCGGCGACCAGTTCTATTTTGCCGTGTCGATGCCCGAAGGATTTTTAACGCTGGGCGGCAATACGGACAACGCCGTTTATGACCTTTCCGACAACATAGAAACCTCTCGCACTATTCTCAAAGAATTGAGATTGGACAAAGGGGTGGAGACTAAAAAAGAAATTAAACTATAAATAGTGCGGAATTATACGTTGTCGCTGGTAGTGGATTTGTAGAATTATCTTTAAAAAACGCACGAAAGTATATTTTTTTATATATCTTTGTGCAAAATTTAAAGTAATGGTAAAATGAAACCCACATGCAAAGATTGCACCAAAGAGCATGAAACAACGTTCGGCGGAGCCAAAATGATGCGGGTTCCATGTGACCATTAAAAAACAAATTAATTACACATGAAATACATAGAAGATTTATATAACTTCAAAATCTTTCGTTTGGAAAATCTTGTTGAATTGACAAAAGACGAAAATGCCGCGAAAGCGATTTTGCAACGCTATAAACAGCAGCGTATCATTGCACAGGTTCGGCGCAATTTGTATGTGATTACCGATTTGGCAGTCAAAACTTCGCTTGCCTCAAAATTTGAAATTGCCGGCAATATAACGCCAACTTCCTACTTGTCGCATCACGCGGCAATGGAGTATTACGCCATTGCCAATCAGGTTTTTTATGAGGTTTCGGTGTCATCTGTCGAAAGGTTTAATAATTTTGATTTTGAGGGAATAAGTTACCGTTTTTGTAAATCGCCTGCCAATGTTGGTGTGCTAAATCCGAGAACCGATAGTTTGGTTCGACTTACCGATTTGGAACGCACTGTTATTGACTGCATTAATCAAATTAATCTTTGCGGCGGTTTGGAAGAATTGATACAGTGCTTATCTTTAATTACTTACATTAAAGAAAATAAACTTTTGGAATACCTTGCAGTTTTCGACAAACAGATTCTTTACCAAAAAGTAGGTTTTGTATTATCTTATTTTCAAAAAGAAATGCTGTTAAGCGACCATTTTTTTGAATTTTGCAAGTCAAAAATCGGCAAAAGTACGGGTTATTTAACCGACAAAACAGAATCAGACACCTATTTTAAAGCGTGGAAACTCTGTGCGCCCGAAAATATTTTAGATTTTTTAGAACAGGGAGGAGGTGTGTATGTATAATTATAATAAACAATTTTTTGAAAATTTGGCAGCGAAAACAGGCTTTATTCGCGACAATTTGGAAAAAATTTTTCGCCTTGCTGAAATTTTACGGCACTTAAATGAGGAAAAGATATTTGTCGAAAATCTTGCTCTAAAAGGCGGCACGGCAATAAATTTGTCGGTTTTTAATCTTCCGCGTTTGTCGGTTGATATTGATTTGGACTTTACGCAAAATTGCAGTCGCGAAAAAATGTTTGAAATACGTGAAAAAATCAATGCTGAACTGCTGAATTTTATGTTTGCCGAAGGTTATGCTTTAAGTCCGCACACGAAAAATCCGCATTCGCTTGATTCGTGGGCATTTTATTTTCAAAATGCAGGCGGCAACCGCGACAGTATCAAAGTGGAAATCAATTATTCGATGAGAAATCACATTTTGCCCATTACGAAAAAGAAAATTACAGTTGATTTTTTTAGATTTGACAGTGAAATCTCCGTTTTGCAGCCGCTCGAACTTTTTGGCAGCAAAATTAACGCGCTCATTGCTCGAAGTACGCCCCGCGATTTGTATGATGTTGATAATATGCTGAAAAACAATATTTTCAGTAAAAATGAGCAGGAATTTTTACGAAAAATTGTTGTATTTTATATTGTTGTCGGCGGAGATATTTCAAAAATTGATTTTCAATACAATAAATTGCAACAGATAGATTATCCCAAAATTCGGGCGGCGTTAATCCCTCTGTTGCGCAAAACCGAAAAATTTGATTTTGAAAAAGCAAAATCCACAGTTTTGAATTATCTGTCTGATTTAATGACGATTACAGATAGCGAAAATCTTTTTGTCGAAAATTTCAACAGCGGGAAATATTTGCCCGAACTGCTTTTTGAAGACAACGAAATCGTGAAACGAATAAAAAATCACCCAATGGCCGTGTGGAAAACAAATAATTTGTAACATATAACCGCGCGTTGCCGCAGGAAAAAATGTAAAATAATTAGTTTTTAAAAATAAGAAAATTATAAATTAATTTTGTATAAGTACAGAAAAAATATATTGAATCTGTTGGTGGACGTGGTATTCCAAAAATTAAAATGATATTCAGAAAAATAGAAAAATACGACAATTTACCGTTGGCAAATGTAATAAGAACTGTTTTTGAAGAGCATGAAGCTCCTCAAAAAGGAACAGTATATTCCGACCCGACAACGGACGATTTATATCGGTTGTTCGGCGCAGAGAAGTCCGTTTTGTGGGTTGCCGTAGTGGAGCAGGAAATTGTCGGTTGTTGCGGCATATATCCAACCGATGGATTGCCGGAAAATTGCGCCGAGTTGGTTAAATTCTATCTTTCCGTTCACGCAAGAGGAAAAGGTATCGGTAAAACATTAATGGAAAAAAGTATCGAATCCGCCAAAGAATTTGGGTACAAAAGATTATACCTGGAAAGTCTTTCTCAGTTCTCAAATGCGGTCAGAATATACGAAAAACAGGGATTTGTAAGGATTGACAAACCGTTGGGAAAATCAGGACATATCACTTGTAATATATGGATGATAAAAGAATTGGAATAAAAGCAATCCCTGAACTTTATTGAAATTCAGGGATTTGCTTGGTTTCTGCAAGCATTTGGATGCATTGCACAAAAGTGGAAAAAATCTAAAATAATCCCGTTACCAATTTATTTTTACTTTTATGCCATCGGGTTCATTCTCAAATTTCACAAGGCAGGTATGCGATTTTTCATCCCAACTGTAAGAAGTATCCACAGCAGGCGCTCCCGACGCTTTTGCAACCGTTACGCTTTTGGGAGCCTGAGGCAAATAGATACGCGATACATTGTTTGTGTTTGCCGGACTTTTTGCCGTAAATTCGTAGGACGTTTCCGTTATGCGTTCATCATATATTCTTGAAGCTCCGCATAATACGGAAGGTTTTTCTTGTCCGGCAACTTTTGCTGCGTCGTACAGGAAAACCTGTTCACCCGGGAGTACGGTTTTTTCTTCCGATACGGGTAGGGTAGGGTCGAACAAGTCGATATACAAGCCTTTCAGCCGCAACGGTTCGGTTGATACGCTTTCGTCCATGACCGCAGCTATCAGGTAATTGCCCCGGTTTAGCAGCAGATTGTTTTTAAATGTTAATTTGTCTTTGCCGCTTGCCGCTCCGTATGCTTTTTGCAGGGTTTTGACAAACAAGCCGTCGTTGTTTTTCTTCAGTACGAAATTTTTAGGTTCGTCGCGAATAACATACACTTTCCCTTTTCCGCAAGCATATTCGCCCGGTGCAGGCGTTGCCTGCAAACCCATTTGCAGGAACAGGTGTTGTGCCGGCGCTTTGAAATTATTTCCGCCGGTGTTCCACCATTCCATTACCGATTGATAGGGGTCGATGTCGCTGCCGCAATAGACAAGGACGCCGCCGTTTTTAACCCATTGAGCGATATTCACATGATATTCCGGTTTCATGGGTTTCATGTTGGAATACGACATGACAAGCACTTTCAGGTCTTTCCATGTATCGGCGTAACCGGTGTTTTCAATGTGTACGGTACTTACCGGAATACCTCGCTTTAACAACGGGAAAGTTTGCCCGTAGAAATTGGAAAATTGCGGATCTTCGTATCCTTTGTGATTGGGAAAACGTTGGAACATCAGCGAGTTAGACATTAGAACGCCGATGCCTTGCGAGCCATTTAAACGGTTGTCCGATACCGGCATGTCATTGAGTGCATTGATCATCACCTGCATTTGCGTGGAATAAAAACGGGGGATGCGTTCTTTGGTATCGCAATTGGCGCAGGTTTTGTACAAACCCTCGTAGATGCGGTCAGGCCAAGGCATTACTTCGTAATCGGCAATCGTCGGATACAGCAGTTGCGCTGAAAATGTCGCCTGGTAGTTTTTTTTGTAGTCTGCCCAATCGCGAGGCCAGTCTTCAATAGGATCGGTCAGGAAAAACATTTTACGTCCGGTGGGGCGAGTCATGGATTCCGTCGAACCGTATTCCAGAAAAGCATTTTCAAATACCCGTTCTTTTTCCAAGCCGTTGTAAAATGTTTTTTCGCGCGACGTGCCTGTCCACACTTGTGCAATGTATCCATCCACACAGGGAAGCGAGGCCAGACTGGCTTCCGGACTGACAATCTGCCACGAAGAATAGTTCACCAACGAATGGGTAGGCACATAACAACGCACGTCCATGCCCTTGCTTTTGCCGTATTCTTTAGCATAAGTGAAGACATCTTCCAAAGCACGGTAATACAAATGATATTTCAGTTTGTTGGACAAATACGTATTCTCCGGCGATTCGTGTTGCGGACGCCACGCAAAACCGTAATATTCCTGCCATTCGCGTTTGAACGCTTCACCGTATCCGCCCCGCATCCAAAACTCAGGTTCTTCCATGAAAATGGCGTCGATGCCGGCGTCAATCACACGCTTCACGTGTTTTTCCTTCATATAGCGGAGGAAATTTTTAGAGGGGACGATGTATGGAACCATGTGTCCGTGCCAAATCGTATCGCCTTTTACGGTCACTTGTCCTTCGTCGAGATGCCATTTGCCATCCCATTTTCCGGTAAAATAGTCTTGGTATTCACCCCAGGCAATGCCTGTCATAAAATGCGTAGTATAACCCTTGTCGCGCCACGATTGCACCCGGTCTTCAAACTGTAGTGATCTTGTCCTGTCCGAAGGATTTCCACCTACGCCATACACAATGGCCACATCGGCGCGTGTATCTGTTACCGGTTTCCATTCCCTGGATGTTTGAAAAGCTGTTTTTTCTTTACTGTGCGCTTGCAGCGGAACGCTTCCTTTATCCATCATTTTGATGAAAAATCCGCCTACTACCGAGCGGGCCTGAAAGCCTCGCTGCCGGGGTTTATCCGTCCAGTACCAGTCGGTCATCGGCACACGGTCGGTGGTTTCGTCAACAAATTTGTACAATGGAGCGATGAATTTTTCAAACGTCGCTTTATCGTCGGCAAGCGTTGCCGTCCAGATAATCCAGTCGGCTTTCGTGTAGGTTTCGCGATTGTCGAGCGGCAGGCCGTAAATATTTTGTTTCGTGAGGTAACTGGCAATTTCTTTGCCGGCTGTTTCAGTCGGGAAAATATCCATTTTCAACAGTTTGTTCCACACCAAGTTATATTTCTGGCTCCAGGTGCCGGGCTTATCAAATGTCAACCGGTAATGGTCGCCGTCGTTTGCCATCTGAATCCATTGTTTTGCCATGTCTTTCGCTTTCGCGGTGTATTTGGCGGCAACGTCATTTTTGCCGAGCATCGCCGCTAATTTGCCATACGAAGCAATCCCCAGAATCGCTTTTACCGATAGGTTGGTATTGTGTGCAAAATGTCCTGCAAAATCGTCGGTGCAAAGTTGATTTTCGGGGTCAAGACCGTTTTCGACTAAATAGTTTGTCCAGACGGTCAATACATCCCAATGTTTGGCGGCATAGCCGGCATTGCCTTCTACGTCGGCAATCGCTGCAGTGATAATGAGCATATTACCGCTTTCTTCAATCGGCATGTCTCCGCCGTAGGTTTGTCCGTTGGCGATGGGGTAGGTGCCTACGTCATGGGCGGCAAACGGTTTTTTCCATTTTCCGCTTTCGCTGTAATAGAAAATATGGTTGAGCATGCCTTTGCACAATTCGGGATTGTAGAGCAGGAACAGCGGCGCCGAGGGATAGGTGATGTCCACCGTGCCGATAGAGCCGTTGCTGAAATTTTCTTTCGATAAAAAGAGCAAGTCGCCGTTGGGCGCTTTCACTAATTTATGAGCGGAAATCGCCTGACGATACGCCAATGCGCACAATTCGGCATACTTTCTGCCGCCCGCGCGGATGGCGCGTTGCATCAAGGCATCGTCAAATGCGGTGCATTGTTGTATCAGTTGTGGATATTCGTTGTTTGCTTCTTCAAAGGCGTCGAAAATGGTTTTCGTGCCGGCGCTGTTCCAGTAGGGACGCAGATTTTCACCGAAATATTGAATGGAATACCTGTCGTCGTAGCCCAGCATAATTTTGTTTTCGACGGCTTGGCTTATGTTTTCCATCGAATGAATAATTGCCAGGTGATTATTTGTCGTAAGTTTTGGCGCCGTATTGTCGGTAAATGCTTTTTGCAACGCCGTCGGTTCTCCGACCAAATACCGGAAATCAGGGGCATCCGTACCGCAGAGGTAGAAATAACCCCAGTCAATGCGCACATTATCACCCTTTTTGCCCAGAATCTTTTGCTCTACGCTACCCGTTTTCAGGTAAGTCAAACCGTTCTTCGTTATTTTCTCGGCGCGGCTTTCCTGATACGGTTTGTCCAACGCCCAGGCCGGCGACGCTTCGAAATACACCTTTACGTTATGTGTTGCGCCATCGGTGGGCGTTACGCGGTAAGAAACGTAATTCACCGGACGCGATACCCAATGAAGGTTATCGAGCAAGAGTGGCGCGGTAAATGTCAGTTCCAGATTCACGGCGCCACAGGCAAACGTGTAGTGCGTTTGCGTAGCTTGTACGTCCACCGAGGTTTGCCGGGCGGTTTGCACGAATTTGTTTTCCAGCGCAATACTTGCGCTTAATCCCACGTCTGCCAATGCTTCGCCTGCCGTATTGACGCAGTGTACGGCAATTACATTACGTCCGGGTTTCAGCGTTTGCATGGCTTTTTCGGGCAATACGACTGTTTTTCCGTCCCCACAGCAACCGGCTTTTAATACTTCAATGCCGTTTACGTATATTTCCACGTCATCGTCGTTCGAATAATTGAGGAACATCCGGTCGGCAATGTCTTTTTTGGACAAATATACTTCGCGTCGCAACCAGATTTCAGGGTTGGGATTTTTCCACAATGTGCGTACAACGCTTGCATTTCCGGTTCCAAAAGCCGCTTTGCCGCGTTTCCAAGTCTTGTCGTTAAATTCCGGCAAATACCAATCCGGTGCAGGTTGCGTAAAGGTATAGGCTCCTGTCCATGCTTCTTCGCCTGCTGTTTTTGCGACGGCTTTGGACAGTATGATTTCGCTACCCATAAAACGATAGACTTGTCCGTCAACGCTTATCGCGCCGAGCAGCGGAAAATCTTCTCCCGTCCAATGTTTTACGGAACCGTCATACAGATTATCGGTAAATGCCCACGCCGAGGTATAAGGATCAATAGACACCAACGGATAGGCCGGAGGGCGCAAAGTGTTTTTCTCCGTTGCTTGAATGGAATGGGCAACTAACGCCGCCCATCCGATTATAAGTAATAGAATTATCTTGTTCATCATTAATTTTTTTTAAGGAATCATTACTTCCATCGCTTCATTGTAATTCCACCTGCGGGTACCGCTGCCTTTCGGCGTATCATAATTGATGCGTGCCGCAGCGCGGACAAATATCGTCCGTCCCGAAGGAATCGTTCCGATAGACTGAATGGTAATCGTTTGTCCCAGTAAGGAATTAAATTCCGAACCGGTGTACTCGATTTGGCTCGACCATCGCTCGTCGCGCGCACGGTAGCCCACACTTGATGAATAGCTGACAAACAATTGTATGTCGGTTACATTGAGAAAATTGTTGTTGTAACCTCCCATGGGTTCGATTTTTGTCCGGAAATCGGCTTCCGGTACGGCGCGCGTGACGCGCACACGTGCTGTAATTTTACCGTTACTCACGGTCGGTTCGCCGATCCACTCGATTTTCAAGAAAGGTTGCACTTCAAACCGCACTTTCTTAACGCCCTTGATCTCGGTTGTTTGAGTCTCATCGGCAAGTGGAACGCCGTCGCTGTTTTCACGAATCAACGGAATAAACGGGCCGTCGATGCGGATGTTGTAGGTACCCTTAAACAGTTTCGTGTTTTGAAACGTTCCGTCGGACATGCAGTTGAAGTCTTGGGGGGTCACATTACCCTCCCAACTAAGTTCGGTCAAGCGGACACGGATACCTTCACTTCCTTGATCGGTAAGCACGGGATCGCCGGTTGCTATATCCACTACTTCGCCCTGTAAAGTTTCCGCCGGTTCCTTGTAGTTATCCAATTCAAACAAGTCACAAGAAGTGAACGAAAGCAATACAAGCGATACAATATATAATGCTGTCTTTTTCATATTTTTTATGTTATTAATTATCTATTCGGTTGTTGATCGATGAATGCACTCTTTGATACTTCACCTCCGGGGATGCCAAAGTAATAGTCCACAGGGTTATATTCGAAAGTTCTCAAACCGACCCATTGGAAACGGCCGTCGAAGAAATACTTACCCGTTTGTGTGGAGAAGAAAGAATATAAGCCACGGAAACGGTAACGAGAAGCATTACTAAAGGATCTCTTGTCTTTGTATTCGCCCCAGAAGTAATCGCGTCCATCGTCGTGTTGAACACGCCAGCGGCGGATATCCCACTTTGTTTTATGTTCCATAGCAAGTTCTTTGCGGCGTTCTTTCCGCACGATATTGCGTCCGGCATCGTCTAATGTGATCTTGCCTGCAAGCAGCGTAGCGCCTGCCCGTTCACGAATAGCATTGACAGCTTCCGTTGCCGTTTGTGACAAATCAGCGCCATCAGGAGCAGATTCTCCCGCCAATGCCAATTCCGTTGCCGCTTCCGCCGCGTTGAGCAATACTTCGGCGTAGCGCATCAGGATAAACGGTTGAGCGGATTTACCTTCACCTGCTACGAAGCCAGCATTCGGATTGAGCCACTTACGAAGATAAAGTCCCGTTTCGGTAGCTTCACCATTGTCATAAAAAGGTCCTTCTTGACCGGCAGCAGTCATCTTCGTTCCGTTGTATTCCACTGTTTCTTGTTGGTTGTCTTGGCGCGGGCTTAAGTATAAACTCTTAGGTGTTTTAGAATAGATGTCCAAATTCTGATAACGTGTTTCGGCAGAAGCATAAGAGTAATCATTGAAGAAAGGCTTAACAGGTGTAGCTCCTGTATAAACTCCTGCACGTACATCGTTTTCTTTGCCTCTAAATATATCGCCGGGGAAAAGCACATAAGCACGAAGGCGAGGTTCTGCATTTGCAAAGAAATCCATTGGTTTATCATAAAGCACGTAATTACCTGTTGTGGGCGAAGCGCCGTCCGTTACTTTAATCGTTCCGTCAGGATAGCGAGGGAAGCCATCGAAAAGTTCTACAAAGTCTAATGTCGGACAAGTAGCGCCGGAAAGCGGCGCACGGTAAGTAAAAGGTGCACTGTAAGCATCAATACCATGTGTCAAAGTAGGATATACGTATTCTTTAACCAGAATGTTTTCCGGGCTTGACAAGTCGCTAAACATATCCACCATGTTTTGGTATTGTGCATCTTTATCTGTAGCACTCCATTTTTTCTTATAGAGCGAATAACCACCGTTTGCGATTATATCCTGAGCGGCTAAGTAAGCTTCTTTGAAATACTTTTTAGAGGCTGCTTGCCATGTGTCTGGATCAAAACCGATGACACGAACGCCTGTCTTCTGACCGAAGCCTGTAAGGCGACCGGTTACCGTTTCGTTGTATTTAGCTACTGATCCGGCATAAAGCATTGCTTCCGATTTGAACGCCAAAGCTACATATTTGTTGGCATAGCCACTTTTTAGGCTTTTAGGACTCATCAAAGCGATTGCCTGATCGTAGTCAGCAAGAATTTGATCCCAAGTTTCTTCTTCGGAAGAACGGGGTACTTCCATTGTTTCTTTGTCGTTAGAATATTGGATCTCTTTCGTTACCAAAGGGATGCCGCCAAAACGTCTTGCCAGGGCATAGAACACAGTAGCACGCACAAAATACGCTTCTCCTACATAATCATTATAGGTAATTTCTGCGAAAGCATCTTTGTAATTCGGCAAAGTTTCTATCAAATGGTTGGCATCACGCAACAAGGTCCATGTCCTTCCGGTCCAATAAGAGTCATCTTCGCCTGCAAACGCTTGACACAAGTCACGACCTACTGCTTCACCAGTGCCATCTATACCTACTGCTCCCAGCCAAGAGTTGAATCGAAGCCCCCATGCAGATTCGTATTTGAAGTCTTCAAAAGGCATGTTGCTATACATCTTCGCTAAATAAATTTCCATCCCTGCTGTATTAGTCAGCAGATTATCATCCGTCACCACATCCTTGGGAGGAATATCTAAATCCACGCAGGCCGTAAACAAGACCAAGCCCAACATAGACCCTGTTAATATCTTTTTCATATTCATCATAATCATTATATTTAACTAATTATTATTCTTAAAACGTAAGGTTGACCCCTAAAGTATAAGTCTTGTTGAGCGGATACAAACGTCCCAAATCGGTGTCAGGATGTTCCGGATCCACAAATTTCACACCCGTCCAAGTAAACAGGTTATAGGCATTGGCGAACACTCGCAGGTTCACATTAGTCAAGGCTTTTATCTTTGGCAAGGTATAGCCTAATTCAATGCTTTTCAGACGCAAATAAGCGGTACTTACCCTGTTGAAATCGGAATTACCTCTTGGATAGTGTCCCGTAAAGCCATAATAACCTTTTTCCCATTGGATAGCCGGATTGTAAGGATCAGCACCGGGATCAACAGGATGCCAGCGGTCGAGGTATTGTTCCAAAGTACCACCGCCATTGCTACCCCAGATAGAGTAGAGCGGTTCTTTATATTCCATGGAGCCAAGAGCTGAACCTTGGAAGAGGACGTTTAGATCCCAATTCTTGTAATCCAAGTTTAAGTTCAAACTGTAGTTCAACCAAGGTGTCTGGTCGTAGGCGTAAGGATGTTCATCCAGTCCGTTGATTTCGCCATCACCATTCCAGTCCTCGTATTTATAATCACCCGGAATCACATCCCGTTCGTGATAAATAAGATAGTTGCGGATGTCATTCCAATCTTCGAAACGTCCTGCACCTGTATAACCGAACTGCACTCCTTGATAACGATTGGTCAGATTATCGTTACGCCATTGGTCGAAAGAGTTACCGTAAGGTCCTTGATTGACGGAAGTTAAATTTTTCTTACGAGTAATGGTGCCAATCGCTTTCACCCGGTAATTAAGATCGCTTATCTTATTGCGGTGATTAAGTTCAAGATCCAGACCAAACATTCTTTCACTATTGAGATTTTCGTATGGAGCAGTAGCTCCCACTACGGAAGGCATATCTCCATTGCGGCGTGCGAGCATTCCACTTCTTGTACTGCTAAAATAATCCAAAGAGAAACCAAACAAACCGTTCCAACCTTCAAAATCCACACCTGCATCAAACGTTTTCACTTCACTCCAAGTGATGAGCAAGTTGGGTATAGGCATGCTGGATGCACCAAAGATAAAGTTATCGCCAAAGATATATCCCGGTGCCCATTGGTTGTAATATCCGTTTTCGGCATTGCCGCTGGAGGCCGGATAATAATATCCTGAAAGCCATTCATTGTGCACCGAACCATAATCGCCCATAGTCCCGTAGCTGGCACGAAGTTTCAACTGATTGACAACTGATAAGGCATCAATAGACTTAAAGAGGGGTTCTTCCGATACACGCCAGGCAAGTGATCCTGATGGGAAAAATTTCCATTGGTGATTGGGTGCCAAGTTAGAATAACCATCGTGACGAAATTGTACTTCAACAATATAACGATCAGCAAACGCATAGTTCGCTCTGCCGATCAAAGAGTTAGAGGCATAGTCGTAAATGTCATTGGCATTGGCTCCGGACAATTCTCCTTCTTTCACGCCGGCCATTAAATAAGGCGATGCATAAGCCAAATTTTGTTGCACATAAAATTGATTCCCGGCTTTTGTTTGGGTTTCCAAACCAAATAATCCGCTTACTCTATGTTCTCCACCAAAGATGCGGTTGTAATTCAACAGGTATTGGCTTTGTATTTGTTGTTTGCTGTAAAATTCACGACGCAGTTGGTTGGGTGAACTTCTGTTATACAGTTTTTCGTCATACGAATCAGTAGTTTTGTTATACATGTATTGACTGTATTCTTTGCGGTAACTCGTATTATTGTTCTGTTGATAGTCGAAACTAAACACGGCTTTAGCGGACAAACCGGTAAGTGCAGGCAACACTGTACCCAAATCATACGAAAGAACGCCCGACGATTGGAAGTTCTTTTGCTCATCCTTCTTAAAACCTGATACGGAGGCTGTCATTTCTGCTACGGTATTTTCTTCCAAATCCAAGCCTTCGTAGCTAAGCATTGTGTTTTCCGGATCAGCATAAGCCGGGAACAACACACCTTGTCGCCAGTAGTTACGAATAATATCTACCGAGCTGGTGTAAGGCGTGTTGCGTTGGTCTGCCACGCCACTCAGGTTTAGTTCGAATTTTAAACCTTTAGTTATTTCGGTAGTAATATTAGAACGCAGGTTGTATTTGTTATAATTCAAGTCGCCGGACTTAAAAATACCTTCCTGAGCAAAATAGCCTATACCGATATAATATTGTGTCTTGGCGTTACCACCTGAGATGCTCACATCGTGTTGTGCCTGTGGCGCCACATCGGAAAAGAGTAGCGATGTCCAATCTGCAGCCCGACGTGTCCCGTTGCGGAATGCTTCAAAATCACTTTCATTATAGATTAAAGTACCTCCGTTGATGTTGTTCATCGAACGTTCATTGTAGAGGGTCATCGTTTGATACGGGTCGGCCAATACCGGCATTCCCGAAGGTTGCTGCAACGTATAGCTGCCGTTGTAGGACACTTTTGTTTTCCCTTCAGACGATCCCTTTTTTGTCGTCACCAGCAGTACACCGGCAGATCCTTTTACTCCATAGATAGCAGAAGAGGCATCTTTCAGCACAGAAACGTCTTCAATATCATTGGGATTTATACGCTGGTAGTCTGATAGCGATCTTTCAATCCCGTCAATAATAATCAAAGGGCTTCCCAATCCACGAATATCCAGACTGGCATTGTAGGTGCCCGGTTCGGCACTTTTCTGCCATACTCGCACCCCGGCAATTTTACCGGTAAGCATATTGACAGGGTTTTCGTTTTTGGTTTGCCGCATTTCGGAACCTCTGATACCTGCCACCGCTCCGGTGAGCGTGACTTTCTTCTGTGTACCGTAACCCACTACCACTACGTCTTGAAGCATGGTTTCATCAATCGCCATTACTACGTTGATTTGGGTGCGTCCGTTCACTTTTTCTTCTCTGGGAGTAAGTCCCAGATACGTAAATACCAGCGTGGCGTTTGCCGGCGCTTCGATGGTGTATTCTCCATCAATGCCGGTAACAGTGCCTTTGGTCGTGTTTTTGACTGTCACGCTCGCCCCGGTGACCGGTTCATTGTTGTTGTCGGTTACAATACCCGATACGGAGACGTTCTGCGCCCGCAACGATAAAGGCGCGAAGACAATAAAGAACATCATCAGTATCCATGAATGCCCGAATTGCCTGTTATTTACCTGTTGTCTTTTTAACATAATAACAAAAATTTAAGTTTGTTTCACTTGTTTGTTTTTTCCAGTTCGTATTTGGCCAATACGGCGTATTCGGCCGCGAAGGCGAAAGTGAACATTCCTTCTATCCGGTTGTTGTTATTCTCGCGACTCCAGCCTACCAATAAATTGATGGGGAGGAAGCCTTTATAGAAGAAATGGTCGTATCCGTAATCCAGATTTCTCTGAAAACTTTCGATACAGGTATCCACATTTTTATAAGAAGGATATGTATCGGTATAAGCGCGCATTAGCACTCCGTTGAACCAATTCCGGAAACCGTTGATATCGTATGTGTAATATCCGGACAGGGTAGCGCCGAGTTTTGCGAAATATTTGAAACTTGCATCGGATAATTTTTTAGCATCTTCGAGATACATGTTGTCACCTGTTGCACGGTACAAATCAGCTGCGCCGGAGAGCATGGATCCGCTGTTGTAGCTAATCGGAGGGCCGGCGCTTCCTTGTGCCGGCGCATACACGCGATACGGTTGCCCGTCTATTATCTCTACCTTATCCGCCAAATTGTTGTCACCTCCGATGAGGTCATTATAGACCCCATCGGCAGTGAGCAAACAACCTTTTTGCCATGCATAAATTTTCTTGGCAAAGTCCAGATAATAATCGCTTTTTTGGGCTGTCGCCGTTTTGCGAGTCCGTTTATCTACGGGATCAATGTAACGATAAGTTATTTCGTCCGGTTTTCCTTTGTAATATTCGGCCAACCAGACCAAAGGACTGATTAACGGCCCGTTGCTACAGGAATGTTTCGTCGCGTAGGCAGGTCCCCAGGTAATTCCGCCGTGCTCGTTCCCATTGTTATCGCGTGTACAATCCCATCCGTCCAGGACGTATTCGGCAAGATATTCGGCCTGTTGTAAATATACATTATCCGATGTAAGCCGATACGCTTCAAAAAATTCACGAATCAGCCATTCCTGGTCGTCGTAAACATTTTCCCGGGCTTCTACGTTTGCTGCGCCTTTGGATCCGCCTCTGTTTACGCCATATACCGTCCATTGCCGGGTTTGGGTATAGGAAGTGAGCGTAAACGTACCCGAATAATAGGCAGCGTTTTCATAGAGATTCTTCAGCAATTGGGTGTAACGTGCGTAGTTTTTGTCGTAGAGTTCCCTGTTGCCTTTTTCCCTGTGGGCGCTGAGTCCGTGTAGAACTGCATTCACGGCTTCAATGGCGCTGGTGTACATCCAGATACTGCCTTTTTCTTCGGAACGAATATTGGTATATGGATTGTAATACCTTGCCATGGCCATTCCTTCACCGGAGAAATGGGCAGGCACGGCGCTGTCAACCAGTTGCATCGCACGACGGATGTTTTGTTCGGCAAGATCGGGAGACGTTATCGTCCCCGGATTACCACCGCCGTTATCCGGTTCCGGATTTTCACTGCAA
Source organism: Bacteroidia bacterium (assembly GCA_025996865.1). Classification (GTDB taxonomy): domain Bacteria; phylum Bacteroidota; class Bacteroidia; order Bacteroidales; family Azobacteroidaceae; genus Azobacteroides. The sequence goes on along the minus strand of BNTV01000023.1, from coordinate 4,255 downwards.
GCGATAATTGCCGGCAGGATATATAAAAATATAATAAGAAATTTTTTCATTATACTTTGTTTTTATTTTAAGTCAATGTTATAGAGAACCAGTTTATTTTCATCGCCGTTGTCTTCGCCTTTGTACACGCCGAGAGCGAGCGTCACATTGCTGCCGTTGAACTGCGACAAATCATATACAAACGAAGCATAGCCTTCCGGACTGTCTTTTCCTCCGTTTCCGTGTTTGAATTTCCAGCAACCGTCGGCGGCTGCGGCGGCTTCCTGAGCTGTGTTGGACGTCGGCGCGAGATGTATAACGGTACCGTCGTCTTTAATCGCGGTCAGTTTAAAATATGTATATTGACCTCCAAAATTGCGTGTTTTCAACGTCAGCAGGTTGCTGCCTGCGGAAATGGCGAACTTTGCATAGAAGTATGATTCCGGCACTTCGGTATTCACGTTGTTGCCGCCGCGCGTTTTGATTAAGTAGCCTTCCGGGGGGAACACTTCGGGGTCCTTTGTCAACGGAACGAACGACCATTCGTGTCCGATATGATGCACGTTTCTCCATGCCTGATAAGCGGCAGGATAACCGGTAGCCATATTCACATCTCTTCCGGCGCTGACGGGACTGATACCGGTGAACGAACTTTGGGTATGCGGCATGGTGGAACGCACCATTTCTTGTGTCAGCTTCCAACCGTCGATCACTTCCGTACCCGGAATCCAGTTCCATCCGGTCGCTTTTTCCTGTGCAAAGGCAATCCGGCGAAGCACCAGCTGTTTCCAGTAGTTGCCCGTAGCCTGCCGGTAGATACCGATGGCAACAATCACTTCTTTACCGATGTATGCGCTCAGGTCGAAATCGTAGTCGGCGTAATCGCCGGAACCATGCGTTTTCGTTTCTCCTATTTTTACGGCGGCAGGCGCTGCGGCGGAAAGATCGACTACCTGTACCCCGAAATATGCGGGATCTGCCGCATCGGCGCTGTGTGTGCGCAGTCTCAGGGTAAGGATTTTGTTGTCGGCAGTTATCTTTTTGCTGCCATAAGTATAGGAGTCGAATACATTAAGGTCGGCAGGATTGGATTGATCCGCCGCATCATTACGGATCCGCAGGGTTGTGCCTTCCCATTGCTCTTCCCAGTTTCCACGGAAAGTGAGGGAACTCATGTAATCGCAAGCCCAATCCCAATGCGGATAAGCATCGGCATTTCCGCCGCCGCGATATTCGCTGTAATACCATTTGTCGGCTTCCGCCAGGTCGGCAGCGGTTAAACCGCGCAAGAGTTCCGTGCCGCCCATTGCAATATCCAGTGCCGCTACTCCATTCATGAAGTCGCTTTTCTTTATTGCTTTGGTAATCGTCACGTAGTTGGCTTTTGTGAATGTGGCGGTGTAATCATCGACAATCAGATTTTCGATAGTGTATTTTCCGTCATTTCCGGTAGTCGCCGTTCCAGCCGGGCCGATGCTGACGGTTACGCCGGAAAGGGGTACGCCGCCGTTTTTGGCGTCAATAACGGTACCGGTAATTTTTGCCGAAGCATTCACCATTGCTACGTTTGCAGTAGCTACTTTGTCGGCATTGAATTTTTTTGCCGTAACGGTTACGCTGACTGTTAACCATCCAGTCTTGGAGAACGTTACGGCATGCGTTTCCATGGAAACATTGTTAACGGTATATTTTCCGTCATTTCCGGTGCTTACCGTTTGATCTATACCGGTCAGGGCAACGGTTACTCCGGGAATCGGCGCTCCCGTTTCATCCGTAGCGATACCGGTAACTGTACCTGAGCCGATATTTTCCGGCTCATCGTCCTTGCTACAGGAACTTACCACGGACATTGAAGCGCCCAGCAAGACGACAAACACAAATGTTTGCAAGATTTTTGTAAGTTTCATACTTTTTCCAGAATTATATTTAAGTTTTTTTTGATAAATTTACAGCAAAGTTAAAGTGTCGCTGTGTTTTTTGTTAGTACAATTTGGTCAAAGTTCGGTATTATTCGGTCAAAATTTGGTAGTCCTCAATAAACACATAAGCGCTACGCGCTTTTTTAATCCCTCACCTTTTTACGTTGATTCCGGATTGCTTCGGGCTTCGCTTTCGCAATGACGACGGGAAAATATTCTTTTTTTTGGCTAAATATTAAATTGAGGTGCTGAACCCGGAAGACCGTAAGGTCTTCTACTTGGGTAACCCCGCGGCAAGCGAAGCGCAGCCCGGGGTAGAGCGACCCCTCATCATCCCCTCAACTCCGTATAGGAGTTGAACTTATTTACATCAAAAGCATTGCCATTTTATAAAAAATAACTACATTTGCAAACAGAAAAATACAACCAATAACTTATTAAAATCAAAACAGTTATGTCCGCTTATAGCCAAATTCTTTATCATATATTATCCGATTTACATCAAAAATCAGCAAGAACACCATAAAAAGGAAAGTTTTGTTGACGAGATAAGGCGTCTTTTCAAAGAGAATGGAATTGATTTGGATGAAAAATGGTTTTGGCAGGACGAATAAATTCCACTCCTATCGGAGTTGAGGGGATGATGAGGGGTTGCTCTACCCCGGGTTGCGCTTCGCTTGCCGCGGGGTTACCCAAGTAGAAGACCTTACGGTCTTCCGGGTTCAGCACCTCAATTTAATATTTAGCCTTTTTTTGCGGTGCTATGAAAAATTTAGCTGTTTAACGGATCATCATCAGATGTCTCGACTCCACACCTTCGGTGCTCCGCTCGACAAGACGCTCTAACCGAAGAGAAAAAATAAGGAGAAAAGCAGGGCGGCGTAGCCGCCCTGCTTTTCTCCTTTCCCCCCCCTTGAAGCAAGCCGTCATTCCGACCGAAGCGCACGAGGAACGAGTGCGCGAAGTGGAGGAATCTAATCATCCAACGCACAAAACCATGCCGCATAAAATATAGTAAGTTATTTTATTGATTAAGCCTGGCTTGAACACCTCATTTATGTTTACATTTTTTAGTATTTATGCAATAGCCGTTGCAAACAAACTGATTCCTTTGTCAAACATGAATAAAAACCATCCAAAACCGTTTCTCAGTCCATTCTACAAAATATTTACCCCGAAAAAATCTAATAATTGTGTATTTTCCCATATAATCAGGCATGAAAACCTTATAAATTTGATAAATTTAATAAAATACTCATTTTTTGTTTAAATAATTATCTATTTCGCATTTTTATTTAAAAATAATACTTACATTTGCAGCGATTTTGACAAACAATTTGAAATGCACGATTATGAGTTTGGAAAATAGCAGTATGGAATATACAATAAAGTTCGACGAATCTTTTAACAATTTTTTGGTTAAAAAATTTGGTGATGTGAAAAAAATCATTAAACACACACACACACACACACACACACACACCTGAGATCACTCGCCGCTATCTTTTTAAAAGCGCGCAAGTTACAAAAAATTTCGGAATAATTTTACTAAGTTTTTTCTTTTTTTTCTCTGTCAACGCATTTGCGCAGGATACCGACCCGGCATCCAGCCTCAAAGTCTTTTTCTTCCGTATCGACAGCGAGCAGCTGGAGCGCGACTTCAAAACCAACCGGTCTTCCTTCGAGGCACTGGATTTCCTGCTGAACATGCCGGAAGTCTATAGTCACATCGACAGCATACTGATTACCGGCGCCGCTTCGCCCATTGGCACGCCGGATCACAACCGCGCCCTGTCAATAGCCCGCGCCAAAGCGATGGAAGCGTATATCCTGTGGAAGCATCCCGGATTTGACCGCAACCGCATCGATGAAAAAGCGGCGGGCATCGACTGGGAGGGCTTTCAATCCCTGGTCTCCCGTGACGCCGGCGTTCCCGACAGGGGAAAAATCCTTTACCTGTCCGGCCGGACGCAGGATGAAGAGCAGCTGCTCCGGGAACTGCGCAGCCTTCCTGCGGCAACGCAAAGATACCTTCGGGCAAATATATTCAGCCGGTTGCAATATGTGAGCGTTCGCCTTCGGATGGACGACGGCAGTTATATCCCGCCGCTGGAAGGGAGTTCGCCATTGGATTTTTTTAAGGACCTTAAGGACTTTAAGGACTTTAAAGACCTTAATGACACGGCCAGGCGTGACACCCCCGTTCAGGTTCCGGTCAACAAACAGTCACACCGGGTGTTCGCCGTGAGTACCAACCTGCTGTATGATGCAGCCTTGCTTCCCAACCTCTCAATAGAGCTTGCCTTCAACCGGCAGTCCCTGCTGCTGCAAGGCGCATGGAGCTGGTGGGATACCGG
>BNTV01000022.1 GCA_025996865.1 Bacteroidia bacterium | reverse complement strand
TCGGAACAACCATCGACGGTAACGAATTTGACAGCAGCATAAAGAGAGGAGAACCTACCCAATTTCCCCTTAACGGAGTAATCAAAGGTTGGACGGAAGGCATGCAACTAATGCCTGCCGGTTCGAAATATATTTTTTATATTCCTTATGATTTAGCTTATGGAGCAGAAGGCCGTCCGGGATCAATCCCTCCTTTTGCAACGCTTGTTTTTGATGTCGATTTGCTTGAAATCAACCCGACTAAGTAATAATAACAAGAAATAAAATTCATGGAAAAAATTGATAAGTTAGACCGGAAAATACTGGAAATTATTTCACAAAATGCCCGTATCCCGTTCAAAGATGTAGCCGAAGTCTGCAATGTTTCGCGGGCTGCCATCCACCAACGGGTACAGAAAATGATTGAAATGAAGGTAATAGTCGGTTCCGGTTATCATATTAATCCAAGTGTATTGGGTTACAACACTTGTACTTATATTGGTGTGAAATTGGAAAGAGGCTCTATGTACAAAGATGTAGTTCCCGAATTTGAAAAAATTTCGGAAATCGTCGAATGTCATTTTACGACCGGGCCTTATACCATGTTGATAAAGCTCTATGCTCGTGATAACGAACACTTTATGGAATTGTTAAACAGCCGGATACAGGAGATTCCCGGCGTGATTTCTACCGAAACGCTGATTTCTTTGCGTCAAAGTATCAAACGGGAAATTCCGGTTTAAACCGGCTCTTGGTTTCCGTCTTATTATGAGCCATTTGGTTATTTATTGTTAAAAGAACGAATAATCAAATGGCTTTTTTTCTTCTCCAAGTTAAATATATTTAATCTTTTAGGTTTTAGATTCAATATTAACTACTTTTGTGCGGAATTATTAAAGATGTGAGAGGTATGTTGAAAAAATTCCCGTTGCCGGTATTGACTTTTTTACTGCTTTCTTATTGTACAGAAGAAAAGCCCGATATTCACGTTGTTTGTGAAAATTTGGAAGGAAATTATCATATCAAATGGGAAACGTTCCCCCCGATGAAGGGAACTGTAAGTATATATGAATCAATTAATCCCGACTCTTTTGATATTCAGGCTCCACTTGCCATAGTGAATATCAGCGACGGTTTTAAAAATGTGTTTGCTATCCGTAATTTAAGGAGGAGTTATTTCAAATTGGTTTTCAATCGCAAGTATTCCGTGATCACGGCCGAACGCGCCGTTCCCATGCAGCAACTGACTAATTTCAGGGATTTCGGAGGATATTACAATGAAAATAATTTGCAAACCCAATGGGGGAAACTATATCGTTCTTCTTCTTTGAATTATGCGACAACGATAGACATGAAATTTTTGAGTGCATTGAAAATCAAAACAGTAATTGATTTTCGTTCTGATGATGAAAAGTTTAAAGACCCGTATCGATATAACGCCAGTCAAACATTCAATCTTCCTTTGAGAGAAAATCCCCATTCGACGTTTTTTTTCTATGATAAAATTCTGTCGAAACGAATGAGGAAAAATGATGTCATTATCGCTCAACAGGATAATCTTGCCTTTGTTATGGAACATAATGCGGATTATTTTGAACAAATGTTTGATATTTTAGCAGATAAAACAAATTACCCCATCGTTTTCAGTTGTGCTTTGGGAAAAGACAAGACAGGCGTTGCCGCAGCACTCATCTTGTCGGCTCTAAGTGTTGACAGAGAACAAATTATCAGCGATTTTCTTTTGTCAAACCGATTGACCGATTACGATTTTTTTCTTCCCAATCTCGAAGTTTATTATTCCGACGTCGATGTACAGGAAACCATGACAGCGATGTTAAGTTCTCATCAAGAAGTGATTACCTACATTTTAGACAGAGTTACCAAACAATGCGGTTCGATGGATAAGTTTTTAGAAAACGAATTGAAACTGAGTCCTCAAAAAAGGGCGAAATTGAAAGAAATAATGCTCTATTAAAGAGTTTATTAAAATAAAAGCACTACCTTTGTGCGATTTTTAAATTAAAAACATCATTTTGAAAACATTTGAAGAATTAGGCGTTGCCCCTGTTATCATCAAGGCAATCAGTGAAATGGGCTACGAAAGTCCCATGCCGGTACAAGAAGAAGTGATTCCTTATTTGCTCGGCGAAAATAACGAAGTTATTGCATTGGCTCAAACCGGAACCGGTAAAACGGCTGCTTTCGGCTTACCCATCTTGCAAAAAATCAATAGAAAACAAGTTCAACCGCAGGCGGTTATACTTTGTCCTACGCGTGAATTGTGTCTGCAAATTGCCGACGATCTCAAAGATTATTCCAAGTACATGGATGATTTGAAAGTGACTCCGGTTTACGGCGGTTCAAGTATCGAAAGCCAGATTAAAACCTTGCGCCGTGGCGTTCACGTCATTGTTGCGACGCCGGGACGGCTGATTGACTTGGTTAAGCGCAAAGCGGCCAATCTGGCAGCGGTGCGCGATGTTGTTCTGGACGAAGCCGACGAAATGTTGAACATGGGATTTTCGGAAAGTATCGACGAAATTCTGGCATTTGTTCCGGAAAACCGGAATATGCTGCTTTTTTCTGCGACCATGCCGGACGGAATTGCCCGGATTGCCAAAAAATATATGCGCTCTCCCAAAGAAATCATTGTCGGACGAAAAAATGAAGGCGCTCAAAATGTACGACACGTTTTCTACATGGTCAACGCAAAGGATAAATATCTTGTCCTCAAACGAATAGCCGATTATAATCCCAATATTTACGGAATTATTTTTTGCCGGACCAAAAAAGAAACGCAGGAAATTGCCGACCTTTTGATTAAGGACGGATACAGCGCCGATTCTTTGCATGGCGATTTGTCGCAGGCGCAACGCGATTACGTGATGCAGAAATTCCGTCTGCGGAATATCCAGTTGCTGGTGGCGACCGATGTCGCAGCGCGCGGATTAGACGTGGACGATTTGACACACATTATCAATTACGGATTGCCGGATGATATCGAATCTTACACGCACCGGAGCGGCCGCACCGGAAGGGTAGGGAAGACGGGAACGTCTATCGCTATTATTCACTTGAGAGAGAAGCATAAAGTCAAAGATATCGAAAAACAAATCAATAAAAAATTTGAACAAGGCGTCATTCCCACCGGCAAACAAATTTGCGAAAGACAGCTTTTCAGTTTGGTTGATAAAATTGAAAAAGTAAATGTCAATGAGGAAGAAATACGGGATATTATGCCTTCCATTTACCGTAAACTGGATTGGTTAGACAAAGAAGACGTGATTAAACGGCTGATTTCGCTTGAATTTAACCGTTTGATAGATTATTATCAGGATGCCGGCGAGATTGAAACGCCTCAGGAATATGAAAAGAGGAGAAAAGAAGGTCGGCAAAATCGCGAAAATGGTTCGGGATATTCTTCGGGAAGAGGAGCCGGACGCACTTCGGAAAAAGGAAGCGGGCGCGCTCCGGAAAGAGGAATCGGACGCGCTTCGGAAAAAGGGTTTGCACGCTTGTTTATCAACTTGGGGAAAACTGACGGGCTGCGTCCCCAATCCCTAATCGGTCTGATGAATGACAGTATTCCCGGACGGAAAATCGAGGTCGGAAGAATCGATTTGATGAAAAACTTCTCCTTTTTTGAAGTCCGCGAAGCCGACCGCGACAGGGTTGTCAAAAACATGATCGGTATTAAAGCTTTCGGGCGCAAAATCACTGTTGAGGTGTCGCAACCTTCTCCTTCGGAAGACAGGAAGAAGAAAATTGAGGAGAACGGAACGAAATATTCAAAAGATAAAAACTATTCCAAAGAGAATTGGAAAAAGCGGTATTGAATTGCTTTTGTCAATTCTTGTTAAAATTGATACCTTTGATGCATTTGTTCCCGAAAAAAATGTTTATATTTGTGTCATAAAAAAACAGTTAATTATAATTAAAACACTAAATTAAAAAATTATGGCAGAAAAAAGTATTAAAGGAACAAAGACCGAACAAAACTTATTGAAAGCATTTGCCGGAGAAAGTCAGGCAAGAAGTCGCTACACATTTTTTGCAAGTGTGGCAAAGAATGAAGGTTACGAACAAATTTCGGCGATATTCCTCGAAACAGCTGAACAGGAAAAGGAACATGCAAAGCGGTTTTTCAAATTTCTGGAAGGTGGAATGGTAGAAATTACAGCCAGTTATCCGGCCGGAATTATCGGAACAACAGCAGAAAATCTTGCTGCGGCAGCCGCCGGCGAAAACGAAGAATGGGACATTTTATATCCCGAATTTGAAAAAACAGCTCGTGAAGAAGGATTTCCGCAAGTAGCCGCTGCTTTCAAAATGATTGCAAGAGTGGAAGTACAACACGAACTTCGCTACCGGAAATTATTAGCCAATGTTTTGGATGGTTCGGTATTCAAAAAAGCGGAAGAAGTCGAATGGCAATGCCGGAATTGTGGTTATGTGCATGTAGGCGTCGGCGCTCCCGAAACTTGCCCGGCTTGTTTGCATCCGAAAGCTTTCTTTGAGTTACGGAAGACAAATTATTAATTTTTTTGGTCTTGCACGTCGTGAGGCTGTCTCAAAAGAGTATTTTGAGACAGCCTCAAAATATTCTTCTCCGGTAGTTTTTACAAAATCGCTATGCTGTTTTTCCTCGGATAATCAATCGTATAATGCAATCCCCGGCTTTCCTTCCTTTCCATCGCCTGTTTGATGACTAAATAACCGACATTCACAATATTCCGTAATTCGCAAATATCTTTTGAAACCGTCGAACGGATAAAAAGGTTTTCAGTTTCGCGGTAAATAATTTCCAAACGTTCAAAAGCGCGTTCCAAACGCAAGTTAGAACGGACAATCCCGACATAATTACTCATAATCGAACCGACTTCTTTGACGCTTTGGGTGATTAACACCATTTCTTCGGTTAGCGAAGTTCCTTTGTCATTCCATGCGGGAATGTGTTCATTGATTGAGTATTCGTGGATGTGGGCGAACGAATGTTTGGCGGCGGCATCGGCATATACAATGGCTTCAATCAAAGAGTTGGAAGCCAAACGATTGGCTCCGTGCAAACCGGTACGCGAACATTCACCGGTAGCGTATAAACGGTTGATGGTAGTCCGGGCATTCATGTCCACCACGATTCCTCCGCAAAGATAATGCGCCGCCGGAGCGACCGGAATATAGTCTTTGGTGATGTCAATTCCTTCATTCAGACATTTTTCGTAAATGGTCGGATATTGATTTCTGGTTTCTTCAGGGTCTTTGTGAGTCACATCCAAATAGACGAAATCGCTTCCGCTGTTTTTCATTTCGTTGTCGATAGCGCGCGCCACAATGTCGCGTGGAGCCAGCGAACCGCGGACGTCGTATTTTTGCATGAATTCTTCACCGTTGCGTGTTTTCAAAACGCCTCCATAGCCTCGCATGGCTTCCGTAATCAGAAAAGACGGTCGTTCCATCGGGTTGTACAAGGCCGTCGGATGGAATTGCACAAATTCCATGTCTTTCACCAAACCTTTAGCGCGGTAAACCATAGCGATTCCATCGCCTGTGGCAACAATCGGATTGGTTGTCGTCTGGTAAATATTTCCGATTCCACCGGTACAAATCATGGTGACTTTGGACAGGAAAGTGTGGATTCCATTCGTTTTTTCGTCCAATGCGTAGGCGCCGTAACATTCGATATCCGGCGTATCTTTCGTTACTTTTATTCCCAGATGGTGTTGGGTAAGTATCTCGATGGCAAAGTAATGATGATAAACGGTGATATTCGGATGATGTTTCACGGCGTTAATCAAACTTTCCTGGATTTCTTGTCCGGTGTTGTCTTTATGATGCAGAATGCGGAATTCGGAATGGCCGCCTTCTTTGTGCAAGTCAAACTCGCCTTTTGGGTCTTTGTCGAAATCCACGCCCCAGCGAATCAGTTCTTCGATTTGTTTGGGGGCTTCCCGGACTACTTTTTCCACTACTTGCTTGTCGCATAATCCGTCGCCCGCAATCAGCGTATCCTGGACATGTTTTTCAAAATCGTCCCAAGGGAGGGTTACCGATGCAATTCCACCTTGTGCGTAAAAGGTATTGGCTTCTTCCAGGGTGGTTTTGGCAAGGAGCGCGACGCGGCCTTTATCGGCTACTTTCAGCGCATAACTCATTCCGGCAATTCCGGAACCGATGACGAGGAAATCGAATTTGTGTATCATAATACAGCAGTCTAACGTTCAATTATGAGTGCAAAATTACAATATTCTGTTTAATAATTTCTCAAAAAGCGAAAAAAATACTTACCTTTGCCGTTAGCATTGTGAAACGATCATGATACTTTCATTTCAAGATAAAGAAACAGAGAGAATTTGGCAAGGCATTGTATCTTTGAAATTACCTCGGGAGATACAGGATGTTAGCAGAAGAAAACTGAGAATGTTAAATAATTCTCAGAATATAAATGATTTGAGAGTTCCTCCGTCTAACCGCTTGGAAAAATTAAAAGGTGACCGGAAGAATTATTACAGTATTCGTATCAATGATCAATGGAGAATACTTTTCAAATGGGAAAACGGTAATAGCTCGGAAGTTGAAATAGTTGATTATCATTAAAATAACAGTCAAAATGGAAAAATTGAGAAATATAAAACCAGGTGAAATATTGTTGGAAGAATTTTTAATTCCTCTGAATATTTCACAATATAAACTTTCACGGGAATTGAATATTCCTCAAACGCGAATTTCAGGGATTATCAAAGGAAGTAGAAGAATAACAGCTGATACTGCTTTGCGTTTAGGACTTTTTTTTGGCAACTCCGCCAAATTTTGGTTAGGACTTCAAGATGATTTTGATATAGAAAACGAAAAAGAAATGAAGCAAGCCGAATTTCAACAAATTAAGCATGTAAGTTTTCGAGGGCTACATGAAACAAAAGAGATAAAATCATATTATAAAAGTAATAAAAAAGTTGTATGTGCATGATTTACGATTTAGCAATCATCGGCGGCGGCCCGGCCGGATACACCGCAGCGGAATTGGCCGGGAAAAATGGCCTGAAAACCATCCTTTTTGAAAAAAACAATCTCGGAGGTATTTGTCTGAACGAAGGCTGTATTCCAACGAAGACGCTGCTTTATTCCGCCAAGGTTTATCAAACCGCCAAAGATGCAACAAAATACGCAATCTCTTGTGAAAATGTCACCTTCGATTTACCCAAAATCATTGCCCGTAAAACCAAGATTGTTCGCAAATTAACCGCAGGGATCCGTGCCAAAATGAATGAAGCGGGCGTGGAAACTGTTATGGGAGAAGCTGGTGTTCAGGTACAGGGTACAGAGTGCAAGGTACAGGAAATTGCTTGTAATGGACAAATTTATTGTGCAAGTAAACTGCTGCTCTGTACGGGTTCGGAAACGATCATTCCTCCTATTCCCGGATTGAAGGAAACTGATTTTTGGACGAGCCGCGAAGCTTTGGAAAACAAGGGAGTCCCCGAATCTTTGTTGATTATCGGCGGCGGCGTAATCGGCATTGAGTTTGCTTCGTTTTTCAATACATTGGGAACCCAAGTGATCGTCGTCGAAATGCTGGATGAAATCCTGCCCGGTATGGATAAAGAATTGTCGGCGCTTTTAAGGAATGAATTAACCAAAAAAGGAATTGAATTTCACTTGAGTACGAAAGTTGTTTCCGTGGATAATCGCCAAATAGAAATAGAAAAAGCGGGAGAAAAGAATATTTTAGAGGTTTCAAAAATTTTGTTGAGCGTCGGTCGCAAACCGGTATTGACAGGATTTGGGCTTGAAACATTAAATCCGGAATTATTCAGGAACGGACTGAAAGTCAATGAATACATGCAAACATCTCATGCTGATGTTTATGCTTGCGGCGACATTACCGGATTCTCTCTTTTGGCGCATACCGCTGTTCGGGAAGCAGAGGTTGCTGTCGGACATATTCTCGGAAAAAATGAAAAAATGTCATATAAAGCCATTCCCGGAGTGATTTATACCAATCCTGAAATTGCAAGTGTTGGGAAGACAGAAGAAGTGCTGCAAACGGAAAATGTTTCCTATACCGTGAAGCAACTCCCGATGGCATATTCGGGCCGTTTTGTGGCTGAAAACGAACAAGGCAACGGTGTTTGTAAAATTCTTGAAGGTGAAGACGGTACCATTCTCGGCGTGCATATTTTGGGAAATCCGGCTTCGGAAATCATTGTCATTGCGGGAATTGCCATTGAAAAAGGCTTGAAAGCCGAAGAATTGAAAGCGATGATTTTTCCGCATCCTACGGTTGGGGAAATTATTAAGGAGGCTTTGTAAAAGTACCCCCAAAAAAGTATCGGATAGATGAATTGGGTAATCTACTTTTGCATGCGGGTTTCATGTAAAATCACAATGCGACACCCATTTGGGTGTCGCAAAATTTATAAATGAAACAGAATGTCGATGAATTTAACCCCTAACTCCGCTTAATTTAGGTAGTCTATTTGAATTTTGGCGAACAGCCTCTGTGTTTTCTGGGTGATTTCGGACAGGCGCCATTGGTTTCTTATCTTCATTTTGTAAATTGCTTTTGAGAGTTCGATAATATCTTTTGGCGAGTGTTTTGATAACTGTTCGGCTTGCAGCAGGCGCGAATACAATTTGTAGTAAGCTATCATTGCCAAGAAGTTGGCAAAGAGCCAACCCACCATCACATAGCGGTTCTGCATGTATGAGACATCGGCATCCAGACAGTTTTTGTAGCTGTCGAACATCACTTCCACATCGTTGCGCTGTTTGTACGATTCGTAAATGACTTGTTCAATCTTTTTTTCCTTTGCCGGTTTCTTTTTCTCTTTTTTGTTCTTTTCTTCAATATTTATTTGATTTTCAATGTCATAAATGATTGTCAACGTCCCGAAACGGTTTAATTTGCCGTCAAATCCCTCTCGTGAATAATTTTCAGGATATGTTTCTATTCTTGACAGATAATCCTTTTCTTCCTTTATCCTTAATGCCTCGTCAAGAAACGTAATCATATTGTAATCCCCATTTTTATATGAATAATACCAGATAATTCTATCCTGAAAAAGAAAATAGCTCAACTCTTTTTTGAAATTCTGTTTTTCGAGCGGCGAAAAGTCAATCAGTGAATTGTTGCGGTGCAAGGGGATGATGTATGAAAGCTCCTCCTCTTTCATCATTTCAATGTTCTCTGTGCTGAAAAACCCCTTGTCGGCAATGAATACGACTTTGTTCTTGACGTTCATTTCATGGATGCACAATGCCATTGATTTGACATCGGTAATGTTCCCGTTAATCAGGCGATAATAAACCGGCTGTTTCATTTGTGCCGAAAACAGGTACATCAACCGGATTTGTTTGTCAAAGTCGAAGTCCGGATTGTAGCCCTTTGCATTGACAGCCAGATTTTCCGACACGCTTAATGTGTGCGTGGAATCCATCAGCACAAAGTTCTGCTCATCGGGCACGTCTTTCAACTGTGTCTTCATCCATGCCACGACAGCCTGCCGGTTTTCGCCAAAATATTTCAAGGTCGAAGAAACAATCTTGTCCGAAAACGATTTCGTCGCCCATAATTCCGAACAAAAATCGTGCGAATGATACTCTCTCGCCCGTTTTATCGGCGTTTGATGCGCCCAGCGCATCATGGCAAAACTGAGCATCGTTTCCGTATGTTCCTCATCAAAAAACGTTCCCAAAGACGAGATTTCTTCTTTCATCAACTCCGAAAAAAGATTGTAAACGCCAAAAGTCTTTATATCGACTTGCGGAAGTTCCTCATTTCGCAACCTCAACTCGTTTTTTGACGAAGGAACAAACCCTTCCGTCTCGGTGATTTTTCCAAGCAGGCAAATAGTCTTCTTTGCCGAACGTTTTTTCTGCTTGTCATAGACATACTTTACTTGATACTTGTAAAAAGTACCGTTGATGAGCCTGATTTCCGTCAAAGGCTCCTTGAACTGTTGAATCCATTCCGGTAAATACATAATGCAACCTATTTAGGTAGCACAAAGTTACAACAAAAAAGTGGCATATCCAAATGTTTATGCCACTTTTTTGCTAAAACTACCTAAATTTTTGCGGAGTTAGGGTTTAAAATCGCCAAAGTGCTGACCATCCAATTAGGCGCCAATGCCCATTATTTTACCCGGTATTATGCTCCGGGGTACGAGCCGGCCACACAACAATTCAAGGTGCAGAACGAAGTGAAAGTCGGGAACTACCCGTTAGTCAGCGGATTTCTCAATTGCCACTTGAAGCAAACACGCTTCTTCTTGGAATACTACAATGCCGGTGCCCTGTTTATTTCGCCAACGGAGTATTTTTCGTTGCCGCATTATCCGGTAAATCCTACTTTGTTGAAGTTGGGGTTGTCGGTGGATTTTATTAATTAATTAGCCATTCTTTTGTACTTAGTTTACAACCATTGTATTACTTCTTCCTGAACAGTAAAAACATTCGTTACTTTTCCTGTTGTATTGTTCTTCAGATAAAACAGCGCATTCGATGGAATACAAAATTGCAACAGTTGATTCTTTGATTCTTGCTTTTCAAGGGACTGCCATGTACTATCCATCCAACAGAACAGTTCATAGATGTTTTGTTCTTGTGGATTCTGTATATCCCAAAGATTTTTCACGGAATGATCCATTGTGGATAAATTCAACTGTTCGTAACGGGTCGTATCAGGTTCAAGAATCCGGACAGTTCCATCATTGTTCAACCAAAAAGGATAACAGGCAGGCTTCCGATGATTGTTTCCATAATATACAGGCAGGTACAGCACATTTTTACCGATGGAAGAAAATCGTATTATTTGTTGCTCTACTTGTCCCCAACTGATAAGATTCCAGTTGAGACTGCCGCCCATTGTAGCAAGATAAACATATCCTGTGGTATCTGTTGCCGGATAACGGACAGGAATTTCAACATCAACGAAACCGTCATATTCCTGTGAGACATCTTGCATATATGGATTCTGTAATTCAGCCGGAGTATTAGTACTGTTTATCATATTCTGTTGTTTAGAAAACATTCGCCTGTAAACTTTGCTTTTTAACCAAAGACTGCCTTGATGCGGCGCCCCCGGATTAGTATGCGTTCCCATAAAGGAAATATGACGTCCGTTGCTGTCGCAAACACTGTTCCAGGCATGCCCGACATTATTGTTTGGCCATTTTGGAGTAAATTCTACTGTAACAGGGATTCCCAATGCTCTCATCGCAAAAGCGGCTAATGCTGCCATGTTATCGCATATACCTCTTTGTGTGGCCAATAACATGGAGAAATTTGCAGGCGGAAAATCGTTGTCTATATTAAATTGGGGCAGTAAATTATTAACTCTCCAGCAAGCCATTACGGATGTGATTGAGGAATCGTTTTTTAATTCCTCGTACAGCTCTGAAAAAGTGTCCAATGCTTTTTCCCGCCAGTTTTCCAAGGGTTCGATACTCACGCGGTACGGCAAAATTTCTTCACAAAAAGTATCAAAGGGAATGTGCTTGCCCCAAGGGGTTTCCTGCCACACCTGGAATGCCAGTTCAATGTTGTTAATCAGATAATCGGCGGTAATGTACCTTACATCTTCCTTTACAACAGGTTCGCCTAATCCGTATGTATCCAATACCAATTGTTTATTTGATGAACTTGTCCAACGAAGCCTAACCGTAGCCACGTCATTCCACGGCGCATCGTAATACTCAGAATATTTGCCGGGCATATTGACTATCAGAAACTCAGCGGCACGCAGTTTCAGGCTGTCTGCCGGATGGCGGCTATAATGTTTTAAGACTTGTTCCAACTCGGAACGATTATCGCCTGCCATGAACAGGACGGCATTTATCTCAGGCGAATAAGGCGGATAAACCTGCCGGTAATGGTGCCATGAATAATAACCAAAACCTGCAATAACCAGAATGAAAATCAAAGAAATAATTTTTTTTAACATGATGAAAGTTTATAAGAATTTTGGTTTACCGTCTCGGATGCAAAACATGTAGCCTGATTTGTCGAGGGTGACATTACGCAGGTAAAACAACGCTTTGGATGGCGCCGTATAAATCAATGTGTCATTCTTCTCAGTCTGTTTGCCCAATGATGTCCATCCGCCTTTTGCATAACAATATAACTCATATTCAAGATTCGGATTATCAGAATTTTTTGAAAAATTATCGAATACGGTATATTTAATTTTGGAAATATATTTCGGCTGAGAAAATATAGTACTTGACCATGAATCCCTCAGACTTGTTGAAACAGATGTTTTCATTGACGACTCTGATAAATTATTATCGTCTGTTTTGTAAAAACTTATGCTTGCAGCGGTACAATAGCCTGTCAGCGATGACTTCCAACGAATACTCTGATAATCGTCATGAACAGGTATTGTGATGGATTGACCTGAACGTACAAGTAGATTTATGAATGTATGTAAAACTACCGAATCTGTAAAATCCTGCGTCTGAGATCCTTCTATTACACCATTCAAAATAGCCATTTTATAAGAATTTGTATTTCTACTGATCCCCGTTAGGGTGAACAAAGAATCTTGTGAACCGGAACTGTAATAATAAATTTTACCGTTATTGTCTAACCAAAACGGATCTCCGGCAGGTGTTTGAACATCATTGATATAATGAACGGGAAGGTATAGATTGTTTTTCCCGACAGCCCTATAACGGATTGTTTTTCCGTCTGTCTCGCCGGATGCAACCGGATGCCATTCCAAGTTATGTTGGCTTGCAAGATAGGCATAACCGCTCTGTATTTTCGACTGGTATTTTACCGGAATCTCAATATCGGTCATGTCTGTATATTCAATTGAAATATCCATGATATTGTCCCGTAATTCGGGTGGAATATGTTGTATTTCTGTATGTATATGACCCTGTTTTGCAAACATTCGCCGATATACTTTGTTTTTCAATAATGTGTTTCCCAGATGATCTTGAATCGGATTTGATTCAGCACCCATAAATGAGAGGTGATTTCCGGCACTGTCACGTACCGAGTTCCATGAATGACCGGTAGCAGAAATGGGTGTTTCAGACCATCGAAGTGTTATATCGAAAGTAACAGGGATCCCTAAAGCCCTCATGCTGAAAATAGCTAATGCTGTCCGATTGTCGTAATACCCTTTTGCAGATGCCATTAATTGTGAATAAGTCATCGCCGGAAAATCTTCGATAAGATTAAAGCGCGGTAATAAGGAATTGATTTTTATACAGGCGTTTACGCTTGTCATGCTGGCATCTTTCAGAAAATCGCGATACGGATCGGCAAAACTTGCCAAGGCTTTTTCGCGCCAGTTTTCCAAAGGTTCGGTACTCACGCGGTAAGGCAAAATCTCTTCGCAAAAAGTATCAAAAGGAATGTGCTTGCCCCAAGGGGTTTCCTGCCACACCTTGAAGGACAATTCAATGTTGTTAATTAAATAGTCGGCGGTAATATATTTAACATCTTCTCTGATTATTTTTTTGCTTAATTGATATGCATTCAATGTTTTTTGCTTATTGAAAGATTTAGTCCAATAAACAGCGGCAATATCATTCCATGGGGCATCATAGTATTCCGAATATTTGCCGGGCATATTCACAATCAGAAATTCGGCTGCTTTCAGTTTTAGGCTGTCGGCGGGGTTTTTGGAATAATGTTTTAATACTTTTTCTAATTCGGAACGATTATTGCCGGCTTGATTTAAAACAGCCTCTATTTCCGGCGAATATCGTTGGGAACAGGAAACAAAGAAGAAAATAAATAATAGAATAAATAAATTTTTCATTTTAGCGTATTATTACTTTGTTTGACATCATGTTTGATATTTTTTGCTGACTGGAATATTCTTTTTATCGGCTTTTTAGAAACTATACCGGACATCGGCTTTTCTTTCAAAAATCCCATAAACAGCGGCAAAAAGAAAAACAGCGCAATGAACGAAACGACTAATCCGCCAATCGTTCCGGCAGCCAGCGGAAACCAGAATGCCTCTTTGTATTCGCCAATCATAAACGGAATAAATCCGAGGATAGTAGAAACAATCGTCAGGAAAATCGGATTCACTTTGGCATTCCAAGCCTTGATATAGGCTTTTACCGGTTTCATTCGGGGATGGGTTTTCCGTATGTTGTTGTATTCGTTCAGTACATAAATATTGGCATTGACCGTGATGCCGGAAAGCAGGATGAATGCGGCAAATCCGCCCTGGTCGAAGTTTAACTTAAACCAGTAAAAGGTTAAGAACAGACCGATAAACGAAATCGGGATAATGAAAATGATGACCAAGGGCTGCTTCAATGAATTGAATAAAATGCCGGACATGAAAAAGATGATGGCGACAATCAGTAACAGCAAACCATATTGCTTGAAATTGTTTTCTTTTCCCCACCAATAATAGGATGATTCGCTTTCGGCTTTGTAGCCCAGGGGAGCGATTTGATTGAATGTTGCTATGGTTTGTTCCGTTACTTTCTGCGCCTGTTGATAAGCTCCGATGTATTCGTATTGCAGGCACAAGAGGTATTGTTGATTTTCCTTCGCAATATCCTGTGGAGCAATCCATTTTTCAATGTTGGCGATTTCCGACAGTTTATAACTGTTTTCGCCTGCTTTGCCGGGATAATTTTCCAAGTTCCAGACATCCAATTCAGCGGCTTGCCGGGCAAAAAGACGCAGCGGTTCTATCCGGTCGGTGTTTATCCAGTCGCCGGCATACACGCTTTTTTCAAATAAGGGTGTCAGGGAATAGAACAAATCCACAGGCAACAGGTTTTCTTGCGCCAATTTTTCCTTGTCTAAATCAAATACAAACTCCGTGTAATCATTCTTGTACCAACTGAATTTGGAATCAATGATTACCTCTTTTATTCGCCGGTGTTGCAGGAGAGAGTCTTGTAAACTGTGTGCCAGATTGTTGAGTTCTTCGTAGTTATAACCTAATAATTTGATGCGGCTGGAACCGGCTTGTTCCTTGACATCGTTGTTAAAACCATCGCCCAATCCGTAAACGCCCCAGCTTCCGCCGCCCAATTCCAGGGCTTTGCTTATCAATTTGCTTTTCAGCAGATAGGGAAATCCGCTGCGCTGATGTTTTTTTACAAACAAAATCCGGATAGAAGCCTGTCTGCCGTTTGCGATATGGGTTTCGTATTGCTTCACTTCCGGATATTGTCCGATGTAGTTTTCCATTTTCTGAATTAAAACATCCATTTGTGCGCGAGTGGAGCCGTTGGGCAAGGAGGCAGTCACATTGAGGCTGGTTTCACTTCGTTCGCCGGAGGAATAGGAACCGTTGTTGACTTTCTGTGCAAACAAACGCATCGTGCCGCCCAAAGCAATGTCCGAAACAGGCTTAATCTTTTCTTTATAAAACGTAGAGCCTAAAGTCTTGTTATACAATTTTGCCCAGTAGTTTAAATCCTCACCGGTGGTTATCGTAAAAAATCCCTTTTCCTGTTTTTCCTCTATTTTTTCCGGAAGAATAAAAACAGGCAGGCCAAAGGCTAATATAATGAAAGCAATAAACCAGCCTTTTCTTCGGGACATGAAACGGATGATTTTCTCATAAATCCGGTTGAAATGAATCAGCAGTCTTTTTCTATTGAAACGAAAAAGAATACGTTTTTTTCGCTTTGCCTGTCGTTCTTTTATCTGGAATTGTTCTATCAAAGCAGGCACCAAGAACAAAGCGATAAAGAGCGAAACGGTCAGATTGACAATGATTACCCAGGCAAAATCCTGCAAATTGGAACGGATGCTTTCGTCCATAAAAAGGATAACAGTCAATGCTCCGATGGATGTTAATGTTGCCGTAAGAATCGCCAGGAATGCTTTTTTGTTCTTTTGCTTGAGGATTTGGTCGGACATGACGATGGTGTTGTCGATGATTAATGTGAGGGAAATGGTCAGTCCGGCAAGGGAGAACATCTGCATTTCCAACCGGAACAGGTAATAAAAGACAGCGGCAATCGCGATGTTGGCAATCAACGAAAATAAAATTAATAGCGAATATTTCAGGTTGCGATAAATTAACAACACAAAGCATAAAAGCAATAAAACCGTCAATCCCGAACGGAAATAAATCTTGTTCATTTCGGATTGAATGTATTCGCCGGCATCGTAGGAGAGATGCAGTTCATAACCGGCAGGCAGATTTTTTTCGTAGTTTTTCAGCAATTCCTGTATTTGTTTGCTGAGTGTTAGCTGGTTAACATCGTCATCTGCCGTGATGGAAAGATAGATGGAGTTTAGTCCGTTGATGCGGAAAGAACTTGTGGATTCTTCCTCTTCGTAAGAAGTTTTTACCAATCGGTCTAAATAAATAATCGTTCCGGCGTGGTTTTTCACTTGGATTAAAGACGGATCGAACGACTGTCCGCTGTTGCCGGAAATTAGCGCGATGCGTATCCATTGTTCGTCTTGGCTTTCGTCCGCCACTTTTCCGATGCCGAGAAATTCTTTGGTCAGATAGGATTGGATAGCTGATTGAATATCATAAACCGAGATGGAAAGGTTTTTTAATTGTTCCTGATCGTATTCCAATTTATAAATCATTCGGCTCGCTCCGGTTACCTCCACTTTATCCACACCTCTGATTTCAGCGATTTTGGGCTTTACATTGTCGTTGAAATATTCCTGAATCTGAATCGGTGAAAAGGGCGCATTAATCGTATAACGCAAAAAAGGCTGATTGACTTCTTCGCTCGTGCCGGACATGGCGATAGACGGATAACTGACTCCCTGAGGCAGCGAAGTCCAAGCCTGCCGGACAACGGTAGATATTTCAAATCGGCTCATCTCCGGATTGGCGTGTTCGGACAAGCGAATCGTAATGCTTCCGTAACCGTTGGACGAATAGGAACTGATGTCTTTGACGCCTTGAATGCGGCTCAACATTCCCTCTAATTTGGAAGTCACTTCCGCTTCGATTACTTGCGCCGATTGTCCGCCCATGGAGAATGAAACATACACCACCGGAAGTTTTCGGGAGGGATTCAGTTTGACCGGCAATTTGGGGATCAGGAATAATCCCAAAATGAGCAGGCAGACAAAAATAATAATCGTTGAAAATGCGGGAAGTTTCATTATCCTATTTTTATTTTTTTAATCTATCTATCAAATTTTTATAAAGAGCAAATAATTTGTGATTGTCTAACGGGTTACCCACCAGCAACACTTTATTATCACGGTCAATCAAAAACACGTGCAAATCACTGTCATTATATAAGTCATTATTTTTTTCAAAAACTCCATTACAATCGTATAGCTTTATTCCTTGAACTTTTGTAACCTGAATATCTAATTCCACAGATGGAATATCATTAGTATTGATAATAAACACTAACCCGACATTATTGTTATTGCGCAGGAGTTCTTTGAAACGAATTTTCCACAACGGTAATTTCAGTTCACAAGCACAACTTAAAGAATCTGAATATACAACTATCTTAAGAGATTTATATAATTCGTTGGCATATAAACAACTATCTTCTCCTTTTACCATTAAATTATCGTTCAAAATTAATTCTTTGCCGATAATGTTTTTTATATAATTCTCTCTTGGATTGTCTGCTTCCTTGTTTTTGCAACCCTCTGACAAAGTAAGACAAGCAATTACTAAAACAAACAATAATTTGTATTTCATATTCTAATCTGTTTTTATTTTATACCTAAATAATATTGGATTTAAGTCGGTCTTGTCTTCCAATTCTTTTAGATTGGGAAACAGCGAGGTAAGTTTGTGGATTTCGTTATTGTTAAACGCTCCATAAAAATAACCCTCATTATCCGAACACAACACTGAATACAAATCAAAATAGATATCATTTTTATGCGAAATTGCAATCGTGTTATTGGTTTTTTTGTTGTAAAACACCGATACCGGATTCATCCAATATCCTATAAACAGATAAAGAAAATCTTCGGATTCAACATGGTCGCCAATAAAACACATACCGCCGTCCTCTATTAGTTGAAACAATTCATTGGGCGACTGTAATATGTCGATCTGACTTTTGAGAATTTTCTTGTTTTTACCGTAATCAATAGCATATTTTGGTGAAATAGAATCAAAAGACAGTCGATAGATTGTGTCTCGAAACATTGGAGCAAAATTTATTTCTCCATTGGGCAAAGCATTGATTATCCCATAAGAATGAATGTTAAGATTTTCGTTGTCATCGTGTGCAAATCCTTCTTTGACAATGTTATTATTTTTATCCGTAATAAAAATGCAATTATCGCTTTGCCCGGAAATTTTGTATGAATATCTTGCTTTAGCGTGTACAAAATGGTTGTTTGGCAGCAAAACGGCATCCGTTACGCTGATTTTTGAGCCTGCTCTTTCAATAAAATTACCATCAAGTCCATAAATCATAAATTTCTGTCCAAAATTATCCATAACGATTAACTTCTTGTTTACATAATCAATCTCAAAATTGGAAACACTCACAAAATCAAGCGGCCCATTTCCTCTCTGATTGCCGATTGTTGCAATATGCTTACCGTCAAGTGTATAAATAAAAACGGCTTTTGCATATCTGCCGTCGAAAACATATATTTTATCTTGAAAAACACGCAATTTGGTTACATGGCCAAAGTACGAATTTTCTTTTTCCTCTAAAATAATGCTTTCTAATTGGTCGATAATATTGACAGTTTCTGCTGCCTGTACATCAGGGATCAATACAGTATTTATGTGAGAATTATCCTGATTTTCAATATATTGTTTGCTTGTGTTTTGACAACTAAAACAAAAAAATAACAAGGATAATACACATAATATTTTATAAATATTTTTCATACTTCTTCTTATTTTTTGTTATTAATTTGCTACACAACCCTGAATACACAATGTATTTCCTGCATTACAATCATGCCAAGTTCCATGTCGTTTTGTACCATTCGGTAAGGTTATAGTACAAGAACCGTTAGTAAAAGGGTTGAAATTACCTGGTAGATCAAACTCACTACCCCCTGCCAACGCCTCTGCATTAGCTAAAGACAAAGCAGATAAATCATTACGCTTTGCCCCAAAATTCACGTTAAACGCAGCAAATCCTACGGTTGCCAGCACTGCAATACTTATAAATGTTTTTTTCATTTCTTTTATTTTTTTGAAATTAATATCGATTGTTTACTTTGGTAATACGCCTACCGGCTTTATAAACTCAAATTCATGAGCCAAAAGAATCTTTGGAAGATTACCACTTCTTTATTCTCTTTTATAATCCCAAGCCTTGCCCGGAATTATCAAATTAATTTACTATTTTTGCAGCCTCCTTCCTTTTTTAGGAAGGAATCGGAGCGGAGAGCATTGTCACATCTTTTGCGGGAGGCGACAATTTTCCGCTCTTTTCCCTTTATATTAATCTTCATATTTCTCCTATAAATAATTGTTCTCCATCCAAATACACAAACACACGTTCTTCTCTCCCTCGCGTATAATTATGCAGCCAAAGAATGCCCCGACCGGTACATCATCAAATTCCGTAACACCTTTATCGGCACAAAGAACACCACACAAAAATATAGCCTTTTCATCACAAATTACCATTATTAGTGTCGTTTTTTCTGACAAAAGCGTTGTTTTTTCTGACACGTCGTATTTTCTCGAGCAGTTCCATCAGATCTTCCATCATCTTTGACGGTTCAATATCTTTCCAATTTATTCCTATTAGGTCATTCTTTGGTAAATAAACTTCATGGATGAAATCATAGTCTAATACTCTTGATATATTTATTAGCAATTCAGTATCAATGCTTTTCTTTTTAAAAAGAGCATATATCCCCGTTCTGGAGTGATGTATGTTATTAGCAAATTCACCAATAGTCATTGATTTTTTTTGAAATTTTTGTTTGATAATAGTACCAATATGTATATCTTTCATCTGAATCATAACTCTTCTTTTTTAATTTTTATCTCTTCGCCTTTTTGAAAATCAAAAAGCGTCAGTTTGCGCAATTTATAATAATTGAGCCAATAATCCCTTAATGCGGAAATATAATTCCGTTGGGCGCTGTTTTGCCGGTTCAGCGAGAGTGTGAGGCTGTTGAGGTCGGCTTTTCCGATGATAAACCGCTCCTTGGTCACATTGTACGCCATCATTGCCAATTCCATAGCTTCTTCTGCACTGTTGATCAAATCCTGCTGGATATTGAAGTCGTTGACCGTCATGACGACATCCTGTTCGAGGCTGGCTTCCCGCTGTTGAATGGATATTTTGGTCACATTCAGATTGTTGACAGCCATGTTTGCCCGTCCTTTTCGTACGCCCCAATCAACTAACGGAATAGTAAGTCCCACGCTGACTACATCCTGTTGAAGCGGATTCCGGTAAGCCCCGGCAAAATCGCCTGCCACTTGATTGAAACCCACGCTGACCGAAAAACTGGCGTCGAAAGCGGAACTTTTCTTTGTTCGATCCACTTCCCGTTCCGACTCCAACCGTTCCTGCCTGTTGGACAGGAAATCGGGATTGTTTTCGCGAGCGTATTGTAAGGCTATGTCCGGCGAGATTTCAAGGTCTTTGGGTCGTCCGGGGAGTTCCGTTTTTACCTGCGTTTCCTTGTCCAAATGGAGAAAGGAAGCAAAACTGAATGTAGCGCGTTTCAAACTGATCTCTGCATTTTTGAGTGCATTCCGGGCATTGACGGCATCCAGTTTGAGCGTCAGTAAATCGCCCTGGGAGATGGACGCGATTTTTTGCCGTTCCTGTCCGATGCGATAGAGCGTATCGGAAGAGGCGACAGTTGCAAGCGCCAAATCGTATTCCATTTGTGCCATCGCCAACGAAAAAAAATATTGAATGGTCGTTTCCGCTATCTCTTCCTGCGCATAGAGGTATTGGATTTTTGCTTTCCTGTATTTGAGCGGTTCGATTTGCTTCTCCCATTTGAAACTGTTGAAACCGAATAACGATTGCGAATAGCCGATACGGATGGGAACGGACGAGAATTGGGAATAGTCGTCTGCTCCGAGATTGCGCATGTAGCCCAGTTCCGAGTCAATGAAAAACGTTCCGCCTGTCAGATCGAAATTCTGGCTGACGGAGAGGTTCCCGTAGGAATACAGGGATTGCTGTTGCCGGTAAACATCAATGTTTTCATTGGAATCGTACCGGCGGGTAAAGTCCCGCCGGTATTGCAAAGGGGTTGTGCGCAAGGTCAATGAGGGCAACCGCCCTGCCTTGTAGGAACGGTATGCCCAGTAATTGGACATATAAACATTCTTGGCGCGGAATGCCTGCAAGGAACTGTCAACTGCCAGTTCGATGGATTCGGACAGGCTGAGTTTCACGGATTGAGCGAAACTGTTACTGCTAAACAACAGCAGGAATAAACCCAACAAATATCTATTCTTCATTATCTTTATTTATTTTTTATCCTATTCATTACAATTTCTTTATGTTGCAACCTCATTTCTTCACTCTTAGTTCTTCACTCTTCTCTCTTAGTTCTTCACTCTTCTCTCTTAGTTCTTCTTTCCGATAAATCCACCAATAAATCAGCGGCACCACAAACAAACTCACCGGCGTTCCCATCAACATTCCGCCGATAGTCGCGATTGCCAAGGGTTTTTCCAATTGCGAGCCTAAATCGTTGGTAAACAGGAGCGGCACCATATTCAAAACTCGAATAAACAACCGAGTTGCCGTCCCGGGTTTCACTCCGAATATCCCGCAACTTACCGACTTGCATCAGTTGCTGCCGCAAGGGACGGACAACGGTGTTTTCCAGTTCGCGAGCCGAAGCGTTCTGTCCCGAAACCTGCACGGTGATTTCAGGGATGGCGATGTCGGGCAACAGAGACACCGGCAAATTCATATAGGTGATAATGCCCAAGATGAAAAGAGCAAGAAAAACCAATATGACAGAAGTCGGACGATGAATGAGGTACTTTATCATAATAATTTTTTTATTTTCTGAAAATACAAAAAAGTTTTTTCTTCTTCACATGGTGCCGGATAGAATATTTCAGAAATTGCTTTTCATCACCACCGGTCAATTCTTCTTTGAGAGTTTGGTTGACTAATGTTTCCCAATCAATTTGAGATTCTTTTGTTTTACCAACACAGGAACACAAAAGTAGAGCAATAACTCCGAAATAAAGAAAACAATATTTTTTCATTTGAATGTCATTATTATAGGGTTTGACTCTTCACTCATATTTAATAGCATTTTTTTCGCATCCTTGGATAAATAGTCACTTTGCAACATTGTTTGTATTTCTTTTTCACTCAACAAAGAGTTTATAATTGCATAAAAATAACCATCAAAACAGCCGACCATCGTTAATTTCTTGATATTGACAGAATTGAAAATATCAAAATTGATATGAGTGGTGTTATGGGATTTCTTTGTATGTGTATCGTAAAATACAATTTGGTTACGAAAATTCAATCCTGGACCTGTATGCTGTTGATTATCAGAATTATATTCGGAATAATTAATGGCAATCTGTTTTCCATTATACAAAAAACTGCGGGTCGGGCGTATTTCTTTATTGTTAAATGCTTTTACAAATAAATTCATAAATTCTTCATTATTGTTCATTCGTAATTTTTGTTTGAATTTCTGTTGTTTTTTACCAAAATCGGCAAAATAAGCAGGTTTTTTATTGCCAATATCCGATGAAATATTATAAATAGTATCATTCCCATCATAATAAAAAAAAGCATTTTCATTTCCACTTATCGATAAAGCGGGGACAAAGTCTGATAAAGATGGGCTTGTGGGTTTAATTGAATGTTTCGGAACAAGAGTATTTCGATCTAAAAATGCAATATTAGTGCATGTCATATCCATGCATTCACAATAAGTAATGTACAGGCTATCATTAAATTCACGGGTGTAACGATCTAATTGTAATTCGGGAGGAAGTCTTTTTGAATACAAATAATTCCCATCCATATCGAAATATAACCATTCATTTCCTTCATTTGAAATGATAATGTTATCTATTTTCGTATCAATAAAAAAATCACCAAGATAGGTATATTCACCGGGACCATTACCTATTTTGTCTATGGAGAATAAAAAACGACCTTCCAAATTAAAACACAAGATATTTTTACCTGTTTGCTTTTGATTCAAAAGATAAAGTCTATCCATGTATTTTTCTATTCGAAGAATTTCTAATCCAAAGAAAGATGAGTCTTTAGATTCCGGGAATATCAAATGCCACTCACTAAATAAATCTGAAAAATTTATTTTATCGCGAGAATCAATGTCAATGATTTCTATTTCTGCATTATTATTTTCTTGCTTATGACAAGAACAAAGTAATAAAATGCAAATTACTATATAAATCAGATGTTTCATATTTTGTTTTTAAATTATATAAATTTAGGGTGCCCTCAAGGGACACCCTTTGGTTTTTACTTTTAGCCTACATTTGTAAAGGAACAAGAAGTGGTTGCATCAGCATTACATGATACTCCCAAAAGCGTACCACCCACATTAGTTTTCCTGTTACATACAGTAACAGTAATTATTGAGCCTGATGTGTTGACTGTATTTTCACATTCTGCTAATGCTTCCACATTAGCCAAAGAAACAGCCGACAATTTATTACTCTGTGAATTCAGATTCACATTAAATACAGCACCTGCTGCAATCGCCAATAGGGCAGCTCCACTTAAAATTATTTTTTTCATTTTATTTGAATTTTTTGTTCATAAATTATTTTTTTGCTGATTTTACGTGACAGCCTCACGTTTTTCCTCTCTAATAATGAAAATGCAAATTCATTCCGGTTATCGCCTTTGCCAACAAGAGAAATAATGGCAAAGACTAAACTATATAAAGTTATTTTTGCCCAACTGCCAAAGATTGGGCGTTTTATGTTTTCTAATTATTAATATCATTATCATTTCAATCATTTTTTATAATTATCGGATATTTTGCCTGTCGCCCGAATGGGCGGGATTTTCATAACCGTAAGTCAAGCGAAGCGCGACTTGCGGTAACTGCAACTATACTACCTGTTCTGCCTGTAAGGCAGGACTTCTCGCGAATTAATGTCTTGCCTTTCAGGCAAAGGGGTACGGTACGCTCTTTTCCCCGCAGGTCACGACCTGCGGTTATGAAAATATTGGCTTTCAGCCAAAAGATGAAATATCCGATAATCCTATTATTTTTTATCCTATTCATTACAATTTCTTTATGTTGCAACCTCATTTCTTCACTCTTAGTTCTTCACTCTTCACTCTCTTCCCTCCGATAAATCCACCAATAAATCAGCGGCACCACGAACAAGCTGACCGGCGTTCCCATCAACATTCCGCCAATAGTCGCGATTGCTAAGGGTTTTTCCAATTGCGAACCTAAATCGTTGGTAAACAGGAGCGGCACCATGCAGACGATGGACGTTAAACTCGTCATCAAAATGGCTTTCAGGCGGCGGCGACCGGCTTCGTGAATGGCATCCATCAGCGCAAATCCTTCCTTGCGGAGTTGATTCATTACATCCACTTTCAATATGCTGTCGTTGATGATGATACCGGAAGTTACTACCAAACCGATGGCAGACATCAGGTTGAGGGAATGTCCGGTAACGATGAGCAATCCCAGCGCAAAGGTGATGTCGATTGGTATTTCAAAGAGGATAATCAGCGGTTGTTTGAAATTCTCAAATTGTGCCGACAGGATGAAAAACATCAGCAGGATGGAAACGAAGAGGATGACTATGATTTCGTTAATCATCTTTTGGTTGGAAAAGAATGTTCCCGAAAAATCCACTTCCCAATTTTTGTCTTGCAAAGCATCTTTTTCTATGGTTGCGATGATTTTCTCCGGTTGATTCGTATCGTAATAATAAAGCGGCAGGTATTCGCCTGCTTTTCCGGCAACGATTACTTTCAGGTCTTCAGACGGTGTGGCGGTAACGAAAGTGGATAACGCCAGTTTGTTGCGTGAACCGTCTGCATTGGACGAAGTTTCTATCAATGTTTCATCCAGAATATCGCGGATGGTTTTCTCGTCATCGCCGAGAATCACCGGTAAATATTGCTGCTGGGAACGCAAAGTCGCAAAGCGGTTTTCCTTGAATGCCGTGCGCAGGGTGCGATAGACCAGATCGTAAGGCACATTGTAAAGCAGGAGTTTTTCACGGTCGATTTGCAGGTTCAACTGGCGCTGGAAGGAATTTCCGACCGGTGTCTCGCCGGTAATAGCTTCCACGTGTTTTTCCTGTGAACGAATCGTGGATATGTCTATCTCTTTGGTTTTGTTGGTCGTATAATATTCAACAACCAAATCGGCTTCGCCGGTGGAAAATATCTTTTCAAAGATCGTTCCGGTAGGCGAAAAGGCAAGCAATGCCTCCGGATAATTTTTTGAAAAATACGCGGTCAATTCGGATTTTAAGCCGGCAATATCGGCGGCTGTCCGGGTGCGGACATAGAACTGCGATTCGGAAGAAGTCTGCTCTTTTTCGCGATTCAGGGCAAATTGTTGTTGTCCGGTTAAGGCTGCGTTTTCTTCCGAGAGGGGACGCAATACATCAGCGAGTTTCAGACAGCGATCGTAGTTTTCCTGCAAATGGATGTTTTCGTTCCAGTCGATGGTTAACAACAACTCGTTTTGTTTAATGTCCGGCATTTTTTCTTTGGGGATAATCAGGAAAAACAGGAAACAAAGCGGAAGCATCGCAACACACAACACGCCGGTCAATGTTTTGTGGGAGAATACCCATGCAATGCAAGCATCGTAGTAATTGAGAATTGAGAATTGAGAATTGAGAATTGGTTTTTTTACCTTTTGCCTTTCACCCTTTGCTTTTTGCCCTTTACCTTTTACCGAATAAATTAATTTATACAGTACCGGAATGAGGGTGATACCTGTCAGGTACGATACGAGCAATCCTACGGTTACCGAAAATGCCTGGTCGAAAAACAAGGCTCCGGCTATTCCGCTCATAAAAATCAGGGGTACGAATACCGAAATATTCGTTAATGCAGAACTTAACATCGGGATGCTGATTTCGTTTGTTCCCTGGATGCAGGCATCCGGAATGGATAAACCTCGCTTGCGGTGCTGGCTGATATTGTCGGTTGCCACGATGGAATTGTCTATCATATTGCCCGATGCCAGTATCAATCCGGTCAATGATACTACATTCAGGGAAATATGGAAGAGATAGAAAAGGAGCAGACTGATGACCAGCGAAACGAACAGTCCCAAGCCGATAATCACGGATAGCCGTCCGTCTTTCAGGAAGATAACTGAAATTAAGAATACGAAGATGAACGCCAGCAATAAATTTTGTTGAAGATTGGAAATCGTATAGTCCAACAACTCGGTTTGATTTTGTGTAATATTAAATTCAATATCGGGAAAGTCTTTTTGAAAGCGGGCAACTTCTTTGTCCATAGCCTTTTGCATGGCACTCATATTTTCATCCGACTGCTTGATGACAGAAAGGACTATCGCTCGTTTGCCGTTGTAGATTGCCATTCCCTTTTCTTTTTCCGGCGCAAGTGTAACAGTGGCAAAATCTTTGAGTTGATAGATCCGGTCGTTTTTGCGGATATAGATGTTTTGAACGTCTTCGACGGTGCGGAGGATGGACGAAAAGCGGATCACGTATTCGTAATAGCCATCGCGAACGGTCATACTGCCCGGCTCTACATTGTTGCTGTTCAATGCCGATTCAATGTCGGACAGCGAGATACCTGCCACTTCCAGCAGTTGTTGGTCGGGCGAGATGATAACCTGTTTTTTCATCACGCCGGAAATATCTATCATCGCCACTTGCGACAGTTGTTCAAACCGCCGCCGGATGACCGTTTCGGCAAATTCGCTCAACTCAATGAATTTCGGCACATCGGTTTGTTCAAAGGCGCTGTCGCTGCGAAGCGTCAAATCCAGATTGAACACCGGAATATCGGTTGCGCTGGCTTTGATTACCCGCGGGCGTTCCATTTCGCGGGGAAGGTAATTCATAGCGGCATCTATCTTCTCATTCACTTCGATGAACGACAAATCGGTATCGGCTCCATATTCAAAACTCAGATAAACGACTGCGTTGCCGTCCCGGGTTTCACTCCGAATATCGCGCAGTTTGCCTACCTGCATCAACTGTTGCCGCAAGGGACGCACAACGGTGTTTTCCAGTTCGCGAGCCGAAGCGTTCTGTCCCGAAACCTGCACGGTGATTTCAGGAATGGCGATGTCGGGCAACAGAGACACGGGGAGGTTCATGTAGGTGATGATGCCCAGGATGAAGAGGGCAAGAAAAACCAATATGACCGATGTCGGACGATGAATGAGATATTTAATCATATTATTTTATTTATTTACAATTCCTTTGATTGTCAGTTTTACCGGCGATTCTTTTGTATCGCAATATACATCTATCGTTTTGTTAAAATAACTTTCTTCCTCCGGATTCATTTCTATTTTAATCTCTGTAATTTTCCCCGATTCTATGGGCTGTTTCTCCCAATCCACAGTTGTACAACCGCAGGACGCTGAAACCCGTTGAATAATCAGCGGAGCATCTCCGGTATTCTTTACAGAGAAAACAGCTTTGTTTTTGGTATTGATTTTAATGTTGCCAAAATCAAATACAGTTTTGTCTGTTTCGATTGTTGTTGTTTCCTCCTGTTTTTCCTCTTTCCCTAAAATCGCTTGCTTATACAACTCCCAAATTTTGGGATTCAAAGCCGGATTGCCAATCATCAACACTCTGTTATTCTTGTCCAACAAAAAGCATTGATATTCCGGCTGTTCGGGAAAATGATTCAAACGATTGATTGCATTATCGTCGTCAATAAAAACCGGATAATCCATACGATCGCGTTTGAATAAAAACTGTAATTCTTTTTTGTCTTTGGGATGGAAAAAGAACAGAAAACTCAACTGTTCGTTGAATAAACCGTTTGCTTCTTCGATCAATTGTTTCCAATCAAAAAGATGTAACTTACAACTTGTACAGCCGAGAGAGTCAACATAGAGCAATATTTTATATTCCTTATCCAACAAACCGGAACAGACAACCGAAGCAGTATCCTCTCCCGATAAATTGCATTGAAATTTATCCGGAAACCGGATTTCTTTTCCAATCCATTCGGCTACAATCTTTTCTGCTGCTGTCCTCTTCTCGTTATTTTTGCAAGAGAATAGAACAAGAAGCAATATTATTATCATCAAATTTTTCATGTTTTTTTATATTGATACAACTTCGTAATGTGTCATTCAATGTCATTTAATTTGTAAAAAAGCTAATATAGGATTCGAATCAAATCGGATATCGGCAGACAATTCCTTACTCAAAAGAGTAAAACTATCCTCTGACAATACCATGGGATAGATAGGATATATTAAAACATCATCGCTTGCATACAATAATTGGGTAAAAACAGGATATTTCATTGATTCAATAAATGGATTTTTATAAATATCTACCTTTCCCGTTGAGAAATTGTAAACGGCGTTATATGAAAATGCAGCTACATTGAGTCCGGTTTCTCGAAAAGAAAAGAAGAAAGAATTTTTGTTTATCTTAAAATTGTAAACATCACCCAAATACTTTTTATCTGCAATCAAACGATCGTATTCTTCTGAATTTTTTAACTTGATGATTTGATCGTAGGGCATTGTTTTTCGTCCGAAGTCAATTATTGCAAATGGAGTGGCATTTTCATGCTGTAATTCGTATATAATGTTACTTGAAGGATAAATAAAAAATAATCTATCATGTTCATCTGCCATAAATGTAGGCAAAAAAGAAGCATTAATGAAGTTCTCTTGCGGGAAAAAAGCTCCTTTAACTTTGTTTAATTGCTCATCCAGCAGCATCAAATTGTATTTTTGAGGGTTGTCATTTTCAAAGCAACTATAAACCCAATAACCATCTTCCGTTTTATGAAAGGAATTAAAATAAATTTTAGATTTTGGCGTTTTTTCTATCAATTGACCTGAAAGATTGTATTTATAGATGCAATTCAAATAGCGTTCATGGGCATATATTAAAGAATCTTTCTTGTTAAATTGTATATCGTTGATGAAAAGATATTCGCCGGGACCATTTCCTTTATGTCCAATCTTTCCAATAAAATGTCCATCAATTCCAAAAAGTAATATATTCATTGTTTTCTGATCGAAAATGATTATGTGTTTTTCGGTAATATATAATTTGTCAATTTGAGCAATTAATGATTCCTCTGTGGTTTCGAGAGGCACTAATATCGTCGAACTAAAATGCTCATCATAAGTGAGCAATCCGGCGTTGCTTAAGTTTACCTCTATTGTTTCAACCGCATTGTCCGTTACATTCTTACTCTTGTTTCGAGCGCAAGCATTCACTGCCAAAAATAGTAGTGCGATTATAAAATAATTCTTCATCATATTATTTTCTTCATTTTTTTGTTTTATTTTAGTTTATGGAATATATGACTAAAAAGGGATTCCCATCCTCTCTTACCGTACTGAATTTTTCCCGTAATCGTTTAATCTGTTCCGGATATGTAGATTCAAAATCATTATACTCATCTTTTCCATCCCACATCCTTTTTAAATCCGAAGATTCAATGATTGTATAAATTGCATGTTCATCGAAACCTATTATTTGTCCAAATGAAAAGAAATATTTACCGGTATAAGGTTCTAAACTTGCAATATAGCTTGTATCTTCCTTCTTATTATATACGCCTAATAATGGCTTCATCTTCTGTTGTCAACTTGATAAAGGATACTGAGTCGATTACATTTTCAACGTTATAAGGCTTGCTCCCATCAAAATTTTCTACTTTAATAGTAATACAGGAGTCAATTTTAACCGTCATATCGGGAATTGAAGTGTCACGCACATCATTTATTATTGAACCAACACATCCGATTAAAAGCAACAATAAAGCGAAAAAAAAGGATGTAATATGATTTTGCATTTTCCACATTTTTATAAACAATTAATTTAGGCACAGGGATGACCGCTCGGGGCATTAGATAAACAAAGGCCACCCCCTGCTCCACACACATCTTTGTTGTAAGTCATTGGTGCATAATTTATATCAGAAGAGCTGGAGCTTATAACAATTCTTTTCATTGTAATTCATACATAACAATAATACCTTCCCAATCCGTATCTGAATGTATCAGATTACGCAGTTCTTCATTTTCAATATAAAATTCATGCGTTTTTTCCCAATTTCGAATACTTTCAATATTATATTGAGAGATATATCCTACAAAAAAATTATTATAGATGGTTTCTGCCAATGGAATATAATTAGGTATAGATTTGGGATCTTGTTCTGAAGCAAAATAAAAAGATTTTTTCATACTCTTATCATAATAATAATTAGTGGATGCAACGAGCGGAACTTCTTCACCGGATATTTTAATTCTGTAAGTAATGAAATTATCCGTTTCTAAAAAAGGTTTTCCTAAACATGTGTATTTTTCATTTAAAATGAAAGCTCCTTTTTCTTCAACAGTCAGCGATTCCTCTTTTTTATTCCAGATGCTCTTTTTTTGCTGTAATACATATCTCGGTACATAAACCGAATCATTGATGATTTGATATACTGTATCAGAATATAATGGAGTACATAATAAATCCCCATTACTATTATACGAAAGAGATTTTTCAACTACTGCATTTTTTTGAATAGGATATAAAGGAAATGCTTTTTTCAGAACAGAATCTTTGAGAGTAGAAACAATATGAAAATTCAAATCAATATCTTCACTAAAAGACTGTCCAAAATCAAGCTGATTCATTATCTTATTGTCATAACTTTCTATAAAACAATTTGCAATACCTCTTTCTTTTTTAAGAAAACCGCCCTCCAAAGAATAATATAACAGATGCATGGATAATCGATCGCTAACTATCAAACAACTATCTGTTTTTGAAATGCACATTGTACCAAGCCCTATATATTCTTGAGGTCCTCTTCCTCTACTATTAATAATCCTGATTATTTTTCCATCTGTCCCAAATATGAATATTTTTTCAATAATGTTATCTAATATATATATCTTTTCATCAAAAATCATTAATTGATAAAAAGCACCTATCGGTTCGTCCGAAATAAGTCCTATATATTTTATATTCTTTATTTTATCATTATACTTATGAACATCTATTTTGTCGTACACTTCTGAATTAATAACTACATAATCCGTATTATAGTTACCTCTCATTAACGATGCTGAATCAATTTTCTTTGTAATATCATGCTTATCATGACTTTTTGTACATGATATTAAAAAAGAAAAAAAACATATAATAAAAACACACTTCTTCATTGAATTTTAATTTTATAAATTACTGAATTATAATTATATAAATAGAAACCTAAAAGTCTGAGCTAACATCATTGCGAGTGAAACGAAGCAATCTATATCCTAAATTATGAACTCTATAAAGCATACTATTCTGCTTCGCTACACTCACAATGACGGAAAGTGGGACTTTTGAAGACAACTCCATTCATTTAGATTATGCTAGCTCCCATACACGATGTGCCACTATAACAATTACCAGACCCGCCTTGACATTGCACCTGCGCACCATTATATGAAGTTGTACCACCATTATAAGTGTAACTCATTCCATTCCATGATAAACCCGTGCCAAGAATATTAGCCGACCCACCCGTGCTAACTGTAAAAGTTGATGAACCACTTGATGCTGTACATGCAATTAATACAGGTTTCCAATTACTTCCAATGTTGTTGTACCAATGATCGTCTGTATCCCAATCTGTACCATTAAATTCAAATCCCGCCAATGCCTCCACATTAGCCAAAGAAACAGCCGACAATTTATTACTCTGTGAATTCAAATTCACATTAAATACAGCACCTGCTGCAATCGCCAATAGGGCAGCTCCACTTAAAATTATTTTTTTCATTTTAT
The DNA here is from genome assembly GCA_025996865.1 of Bacteroidia bacterium. Classification (GTDB taxonomy): domain Bacteria; phylum Bacteroidota; class Bacteroidia; order Bacteroidales; family Azobacteroidaceae; genus Azobacteroides. Next base: position 14,392 of record BNTV01000022.1, on the reverse strand, counting down.
TTGAATTTTTTTGTTCATAAATTATTTTTTTGCTGATTTTACGTGCCAGCCTCACGTTTTTCTCTCTAATAATAAAAATGCAAATTCATTCCGGTTATCGCCTTTGCCAACAAGAGAAATAATGGCAAAGACTAAACCGAATAAAGTTATTTTTGCCCAACTGCCAAAGAGTGGGCGTTTTATGTTTTCTAATTATTAATATCATTATCATTTCAATCATTTTTTAGTGTTTAACGTATTATCAGGGGATTCCGCGTCAAGCGCGGAATGACAGGGTATGTCTTCACTCTTCACTGGCGACTCGTGCGCCAGATTAATATTCCCATCGTAAATAATACTGTCGCCCACATTTAATTTTCCATCATCAACAACTACGTAGCTGTCGGAATTTTCCTGTGCCGTTTCCACATACACCCAGTTGGCTTGATTGTTTTTCAGCGTAAACACCACTTTTTTGTTGGTGCGCAACACCAATGCCGATTTGGGAATCACCAATTGTTTACCAAGCAAGCGTTGCACGCGGATTTTTACGTTCATGCCTTCGTAAAACTTATTGTCGAGGTTGTTTACCACCGCTTTTATCCGCACCATTCCGTTTTTGTCTATCATCGGATTGATTTCCGACACTTTGCCTTCCACTTCATACGTGGCTTGTGAAAACGGAGATACAATCACCTTGTCGCTGATGTTCATGAGCGGCAATTCATTTTCCAGAATATTGAATACCACTTCCGGAGAACGGTTGTCGATAATCGTACAAAAAGCTTCTCCGCCCGGTTGATTAAATTCTTTGGCAATCAGATTTGCTACAATGCCATCAAAGGGTGCATACAAAGTGGCAGCATCCAAGTTATAGTGTGCTACGGCGTAATTGGTTTGACTTTGTTCATAGTTGCTCCGGATTTTAGCAATTTTCATCACCTCAGCGGGGATATTGAGTGTGTCGCCGATTGAATACCCCTGCCCGATGAGCACGTCCTGTAAATCCAATTTTGCCCGTTCCAACGATTCTTTGGCTTGACTTGAAGCGATTTCCAATCGGAACTTATCCAGTTCGGCAATTTTCTGCCCTTTGATTACCCGGTCGCCGTTTTTGACGTAAATCTTTCGGATAATCTCTTGTGACTGGAATCTCAGACCGGCTTTGTGCAGGGCTGCAATCGTTCCGTTGGAGATCAGTTCGTAGCTGAAATCCGTATATTCTAGAAGTCTGGCCTTGACCTCAACCGGTTTGTCATCCTTTACTTCTGACACTTTTTCATCGCTTTCTGTCGCCTCTTTTTCCTTGTTTCCGGAACAGGAAAGTAACGTTAGTGCAAAAAAAAGGGCGATTATCTGCAGTGTCCTTACCATTATGTGTTTCATTTACTGATTTTTGTTATTTTAAATAATGTACAATATTAATAAAATATTTTGATAATTTTTAATTCTTAACTCTTCACTCTTAGTTTTTAGTTTTTAACTTTTAGTTCTTAGTTCTTAGTTTCATTGACCTTCCCCACAATCAGCCTCTCCGGTACCCATCCAAAAAACCGGCTGTCGCGCGAATTATCCCGGTTATCGCCCTGTACAAAATAACAGGTCTCTTCGCGCTGCTCGATTTCAATGATCCGTTTCACCAGAAGAATCTCTTCATCTTCGGGACTGTTGAAAACGACGATATCGCCCACTTGGGGCTTTCTCATACCCGGCAGGCGGCGATAAGGCCAGTGATTGTTCCGGTCCGCCTTCAACAAGGCCGGAATATGCGTAAAGACATTGACCAGGGGGATATCCGCCCAGCGTTCAGGCAAGCGTCCGCCATACGAAAACTTGTCTATCCACAACCACGAACCGGCAGGAATGGTCGGCTCCATACTTTCGGACGGTACCTTGCAGGGTTCGCCGACAGCCATCCGGATAACAATCGCCAGGAGGATGATTACGAGAAAAAACAGAACCGTTTTTTTAATTTTCCTTTTCATGCGGCTTCGAATATAGCACGAATGTATAGTCGTATTCAGGACAAACCCGATAAAACCGGTCCATCCATTCAACCCATGCCGGAATACTCCTTTTTTCAACGGTAAATCCCGCTTCTTCCAGGTATCTGCGTTCGTGATAAGAAGCGAGCAGCATAACCAGGTCGTTATTACCTGATTTTTCCAGTGAACGTGCATCCAAAGCTTCCGAAAGGCTTTTTATTGTCACCTTTTCATTTGCATAGAAACGAGGGGTCAATCCTTTCATATTTCCCAAGATATAGGGATTACTCCATGCTATCGTATAAAGATTTACCCGGTCGTAATGGTTATGGATATATTGTAACATACCAATATTCCCATACCCGGCCGGTTTGAACGAAAGCATAACCAAGCCGCCGGTATTAACAATCAAGGCAATACCCAGAACCGGATATAAAACCGCTTTCAGGGTCTGAACGTTCCACAAGGATATGATTTTTTGCCAGGCCAAAATAAGGACAAGCGGGAAATAATTGACTACGGGAAACAGGAACCGCAGTTCCTTGTGCGGGATAAGGGAATGAACCAGCAGAAACGGCAAAAGAATCCAGACCACCGGATTTTTATATTCAAAAAAGCAAAACAGGAGAATGGCAACCAGCAACAGAAACCCGATCAGGGGCGTGGGCCGGTTGATCAGTTGCTCCGGATAAAAATACCAGGGGGCTGTTCCAAAGTTGGAAGCAATACCTTCCACGATATTGGCTTTGTAATAGTTGTAAGGCGTAAATACCCAATTGCCATAAAACCAGGAATCAAGAAGAAAGCCTCCGGCAACGACCAGCAGACCGCCTGAAAACAGGTATGAAAGAGTGGTAATGTTTTCTCTTTTGATAAAAACCAACCAAAGGAATAAGCCGGCCAAAGCGATCGCCATCTGAAAGCGAAACACAAAACTCAATCCCAACAAGACACCGATACCGATATAGGCAAGCGGCGTGCGTTTTTTTTCGGAATGAATCAATGCTACTGCCAACAGGAGAGACAAGCCCGCCCAAGTTTCGGAAGAAAAGCGCACATTGATTGCCGGAAGAAACCACAACAGAAACGAAAGTAAAATGAATGCGGTATGGTAGGATTTTTTTATCGACGGCAAAAAGCTCCGGATAAAGACACCGATGCAGCAACAGGATAAGAGGGCTGTCAGAAACCGTAAGCCCATAGCTAACAAAAATAGGCTTTCTACTCCAAACAGACCCGATAATTGAAAGACGGATAAAGCGATCATCGGCTGCAATGCCGGACGGATTTGTGCATCGTATTCCCATGTTAAATTTGCTCCTGTATTCCAACCGCCTTTTAATCCGGCAAACTCGATGAGCTGGTAGTGTTCATCGGGGTGGTGATAGCCGGTACTGTAAATAGCTGTGAAAATGCAAATTAAAGAAATAACACAAAAAGAATACTTCGTCTGCATAGAAATCTATTTATATTTGCACTCGCCATCAGTCAAATTATTATATGATAACTTATTCCTTTGTGAATTTATTTTCCACAAACTCATAAAAAGAATTTGCAAAATATTTTGTATCAATATCCAAAACAAAAGAAGCGGCAACGGAATCATTTGAGGTTAAAAGCAATAGAGACGGAACAGTACTTATTGAATTAAACCAATATCTTTGTCTCCAAATTCATAGATGTCAAGATTAATCTTATTGGATTTTAAATATATTGCGACATCATCTCTAACATAGTCTGCCAATAATAAGATACGTTCTTTTCCAATTTTCCGTCTCAACTTATCAAGTAATACAAATTGTTCGGATATGCACGAATTACATGCCAATTGGGTAAAATACAATATAACCTTTTCTCCTTGTAAAATCGCGGATAAGTTTACTGTTTTTTCTTCTCTTTTTTCATCAAGCACAGTTAATAAATTCTCATATTCAATTTTCTTGACTGGAATATTATTAAATTTATTGTCTGAATATTGCAAGTACAACAATAGTTGTTGAATAGTATATTGAGCTTTATAACTATATTCAGATTGTATTTCAATGTTTTTGATATTATTATCAGTATTTTTCTTTTGCAAAAAAAAGACAAAACATCCGGATAAAAGTAAAACGACAAGCGTTATCCAAATATATAATATTGTTGACTTCATCTTGAATTATCTTTTTATATGATAGAGTAATATCCACGGATTCATTTCTTCCGGATTATCTCCTCGCTTGATGGCATTCATCTTTTGTACCTGTTTTTCTTTTTTCTCTTTGGTAACCCTCTTTTCTTTTTCGTATCTTTCATACCGTTCAATATCTTTATCTAATCCGTAGGTTTCATAGATACCGATTAGGACATCCTCTGTTTGACCATAAAATTGATTGTTGTAAAACATAAACTCCAAGTCATCATATATCTGAGCAGCAACTTTTAGTGTTTTACCGCTTGTATTATACAGAAAGGAAAATTTAAAAATTTTATAGGCAGAGTTAAAATAAAGCCAATCTCCAACTTGGTATAAATGATCAATACTGGTAAGACGCTCGTTATTCAGCAATGTTTGTATTGTGGTTGTTTTTTCCAAATAGATGTCTTTAATTTCTTTTGGAGTGAATCTCAAAGAGCCAAAGTCCACAAAATAGGCATAATTCAAATCTGTTCCGTGAAGAGAATAAATGGTATCATTCATTGGCACACAAAAGAATAAACCATCTTTGCTATCCGTAAAGGTTTGTTTTTCAAGACTGATAGGATATTTTTTTGATGGAAAAAATGAATTTTTAGCTTCTCCTTGGGTATCTCGTATGATAAGACTACACAAATTGTCACCTATTATTTGTTGGTCTCGAAATAAATAAAAAAAACCATCCTTATAGGCTAACCGGTTAGCGTATTGGTTCATTTTCAATGTTTCAATTAATTGCCCTGCAAAATTATAGCTCAAAATGGTTTGCCGTGCATTATCAAGCAGATAGACAACACTGTCTTTTTCATTGATTGAGAAATCTTTCAACTCAACAATTTCATCCGGTCCCTGTCCTTTTAAGCCAATCAAGTTTAAAAAATTACCTTGCAGATCAAAACGATATACCGTAGAGGGCCTCTGTGCTTCAATAAGAAAAATGTTATTCCCGTGAATGATAATTTTTCTTATTTCTCTCAAGATGCAAGAATCATTAAATTCCAAGGGAATAATGTCGATTGTATCAACAAAATCGGATAGCAAAATTTCTTTTGTTTGATCAAGGTCTATGTTTTGTGCATCTATGGTAACATACTCTCCCTTGGCATCGGATGCTTTTTTCGATTGATTGCAATTTGAAAAAACAAATGCAAGTGTAATAAGAATACTTAACTGTAATAATTTTTTGATTATCATAAATAAATTATGCGGATCAAGGATAAAAATCCTAATCCATTTGTTAATTTGTTAATGAAGTAATAAGGCACCCCATAATCCTCTACATTCCAGTCCAATCTATGATGTTCTATCTGATAAATAGGCAATCCGACACTTTGTGCTTTTACGAATATTGCAAAATTCCTGTGATCTTGATAGGAAGCTAAAATTACTACAGAATGATCATTTTTAGGAAAATATTTTTGTAGCGATGTTAATTCCGTTTCATAACAAGAACTGCAATGCCGTTCGGAATAACGATAAATCAAAAAGGGGGGGGTACCTAAATCAGATAATTTGAATATATTGTGTACAGAATCTATACAAACAAGATCAGGAACTTCATTTCCCGAAAGAGTCTTATCTAATTTTTCATTCTTCGTACGGAAATTCAGTTCATTTTCATCTATTTTCAAAATAATTGGTTGAGATTTATTCCAATCATTCATCTTGAAAAGCAAGATAGTAAGCAATACAGCGAATGATACAATTATAAACCTCATTAGGTTCTGTTTCATTTTTTACTTTTTTTGTTCTTAACATTCAAATGACAAAAAAACAATACCGGATTAGAGTCCGATGTAAGATCTTTATATAAGTCATCCAACAATTTTCGATTTTTTTCTTCTTTATACAAGTCTTCTTTCCAAACAGTTATATCTGCTGCTGTAATTTCAAAAACGATTGTATTATCTCCATATCTTGCTTTGGGTGCAATACCTTTGAAGAATCTATAAAAAGGATGGCTTCCTTGTTCCGTACTCAAAACAGTCTCTTTTGTTGCATGAGAATATACAACAAAAGGATACCCAAACGGAGTATAGATGTTGATGTAAGTAAAATCTTTTAATTCTATATAATCGCCGTTGAAAAAAAAATATCGACTGCTATAATTTGAAAACAACTCATTAGTGATGTCTTTATACAATGGAGGCATTCCATTGTATATAATATTAAGATGGTATTTAGCCGTTACCATACTGTCTTCTACGCTATAAATTATATTAGAGAAATCGGGACTGTAATATATTTTATTTTCGAATGGTCGCAACGAATAATTCGTTGTATAAGAGAATTGTCCTTCTTTGTAAAAATCATTGCAAGCGCCATAAATAACTTCATTTTCAATATTAGTTACGATTAGTACATTCTCTCTATATTGTTTTAGTGAAGGGTCTTTCATAGCAGTAACATCAAACGCTTTTTTATTGGTTCCAAAATATTCGAAATACCTAAGCATAAAAGGAAAGCGTTCTGAATATTCATAGTTTCCCAAATAATTGAAATAATGAACTTTTTTTTGAGGTCGGTCTATTATGGCAATTTGATCTTTATTTGGAACCATCGCTACATGAGATATCTCAACATATTCTGCCGGCCCTTGTCCCATTTGCCCTATCTTATTTTTAAAATTTCCATTGCTGTCAAATACATAAATTGACTTTGCTATTTCCTTGTCTGTAACGATGATTAAACTGTCTGTTAATAATATTTGGGATATTTCCCCAATAAGATTTTCATCGTTTGTTGCTAACTTGACATACTCTATTGTATCAATAATACTGTCAAGTGGCAATACATTTTTAGTTCTTGCGTCAATGACAATTTCTTCTATTCCTGACTCATCTACTTCCTTCATGGATGGTTTACAAGAATAAAATACTAATATACTAATAAAACAGGTTGCGAAAAATACTAATTTCATAATATAAATTAATTTAGAAAAATCAATAACAAACAGTAGAAATTCATAGATTCTATAAATAAAATGCTCTATTTGGAATATTAAATCTAATGTTTCGCACCCTCTAAAACGCCCCCCAAAAGGCAAAAAACAAATAAAAAAAAGTAGCATATTTAGCTAATAAGTCATTAAAAATGACTATCTTAGCAAAGAAATTCCAAATCTATAAATATGCTACGGAACAAAGGTATAAATAAAATTTCAGAGTTGCAAACCTCCTATACCCCCAATGGGGTTGACTGCAACAGTGTTTTAAGCGGCTTCAAGGCGTTGAAGCTGACAGAAAGTTTTTCGGCGTTCAAAACCATCAAAGAGCAGGGATATGGCATTAAAGAGATTTTATCGGTGTTGATACTGATAGTTGTTCACACGGAAAAAACGGTACATTCCTATTTGTCCGGTTTTTATGGAGAAAAAGTAGCTATGGGCAAAGATGTCTTCTACCGGTTAAAAAACCGTGAAACCATTTGTTGGCGAATGATATTGTATCATATAGCCACTCTGTTTATGAACCTTACTGCAGCCAATAGCACAACAGGGACGGATAAGTCCCGCTACCTGATATTCGATGACACGACGATAGAGAAGAGTGGAAAAAAAGATGGAGTTTATCGGTCGGGTATGGGACCATGTCGCAAAGAGTTGGATATGAACAAGATAAACGTGGCGATGAAGATGTTTTATTCGGCTGTTTATCGCTGTATCAAAATAGATTACGTATTGGTTGACAGTTGGTTTACGTGCGATGCATTCATACAGGCTGTTCGGAGTGTCAAAGAACAAGCCATTCATTTGATAGGGATGTACAGGATAGCAAAAACGAAGTTTGAATACAGAGAGATGCAATTGACACACGCGGAGATAAACAACCGCCTGGGTAAGCCCAAACGTTGCTGGAAACTGGGTTATCAATACAAACAGGCAGATGTTGTTTACAATGGAATGCGGCTGACTTTATTTTTTTCCCGGCGCGGGAAAAGAGATGACTGGAAAGTAATTTTAACGACTGACAAGAGTTTGAGTTTTATCAAAGTCATTGAACATTACCAGGTTAGATGGATTGTTGAGGTATTTTTCAAAGAGACAAAATCTCTGTTGAATCTGGGAAGATGCCAATCAAGTAACTTTGATGCACAAATTGCGGATGCGACAATTTCCATGATAGCCTATATTTTGCTGTCATTCAGGTATCGTTATGATAATTATGAATCCATGGGCGCTCTGTTCAGGTCAATGAATGCCGACAGCCTTCGCCAAACACTTGACAGGCGACTGTGGGGATTGTTTCTTGAGATGATTCGAGTGGTGGCGGATCTTTTTGAAATTGATGCGGATGAGTTATTGGGAAAAATGTTGACAGACCCCATTGCAGAACAAAGGCTTACGAAAATGCTCGGAAACAGCCTCAAAGAGGCCGGATAACGAAAATGGAAATGTTAATTGATTTATACACAAATAGATAGAATTTTAACACTTCTCTTTATCTGCTATTTGTCAATGGGTTAAGGGGGGGTGCGAAACATTAGTAAATAAAAAAAGATATTTTGCACTTTTGACTAAATGGATTGGAATATTAAATACTGTATCTATATGATAGACTACATAAAACAGAAATGGAGACAGTAGAGCAATAAGCAATAATATGGCAACAAAAGATGTTGAAATATTCTCTGATGCTTCTTTGTATTCTTTTTTCTGAATAGAAACAGAATAAAATCGAGTAAAAGCACTTGTCAGAGAACCGGTAACAACGCTTATGTATTGATTAATAATCAAAGCAAGCGGCACAACACCATACGCAACAATTCCTAATTGATGAACTAAATAGGGCGTATAATAAATCCCCATAATAACATTAGCAGCTAAAGCTATTATGTTACTATAGAAATTTATTTTTATTTGTTTGTCTTGTTGCATCAGAGGATATTTAAGAAATGGATGATTTTATCGAATAAATAACACCAGATTGTACTTTGATACATAAACGGATAAACTTTTGGATTTAACATTGTCTGCCGCTTTTACTTCACAGGGAATGATGCCCGATTCCTGCGACAACAAAAAATCTACTTCGGCTTCGTTGCCCGAAGTCCAATAATAGAGTTTTCTGTTTACAAGTGCCATTTTTATTTATAAATCAATTTTATTCGTATGATTTTTATCAATCAACCTTAATTTGTGCAGGCTGCAATGTGTCGATATTTACGAAATTTGAGTTTGAGGATATTTGCTCTTACATTTCTTCCATTGACAATCCACGATATTCTATCGAGTAGTCCAAAAGTTGTTTACTTACAAGCGTTTTTGCTTTTTCCTGTAAGGTGATTATGTTTATTTTTTCGGCATTGCGTTTTACTTCAGCAATTATAGCACGCTTCTCATATTCGTTGATTGCCACAATGTCAATCTCATTCTGATTACCGCTTTCCCAATATGCCCCAATTGCCGAAAGGTTTTCTTCCTTCCTGATTTTTTCACGGAAATACCGCTCCAAAATTTGTCCACTATACGTTTTATAATCTCTACTAACTATATTTTTCAGATAATCAAAGCTTTCTGTTTCCACAGCGCCACGATATTTATAAATAAACCGAAACCAAAAATTCAGAAAATTGTCGTTGATTCGATATTTCACATTTTTTCCGGCTGGTTTCGACAAAATAGGGCGCACTTTAGTAATCAAGCCGTATTCATTCTCCAATTTATCCAAAAAACCACCAATATTCATATTCAAAATCGATTCTATTTCCGAACGCGAGGTTTTGGATGAGGCAATAAGCGAGAGTATCGAAAAATAGTTTCCATAATCTTTGCCAAATTCATCTATCAACACATTTTTGCCTTCGTCAAGAAAAAGAGAGTTGTCCGAAAAAATCTCATTCACAATACTTTTCAGCGTAAAGACTTTTGCATCAGCCAGCAATTCAACATATTTTGCGACCCCGCCGGTAAAAAGATAAAATGCCAGCAAATCTTCGTTGGAAAAATGGGGGCGATAATCGCGAATAATCCCTTTAATCGTATCAATATCAAATGCTTTAATATGCATTCTGGCTGTTGCCCTGCCAAATAGCGGCTCTTTGGAATTTTCAAAAATCTGTTTCATTAGCGAATAAACAGAGCCACAAAGAATAAGGTTGATTTTACTTTTATCTTTATTTGAGTCCCAAGTGTTCTGCATTTCACTGTAAATTGACGAGTTGATATTTCGGAACCCCTGAAACTCATCAATAATCAATGTGAAGTGTCGAACTTGAGAAAGTTCCATCAAGTAACCAAATACATCTTTGAAAGAATGCATCTCGCCAAAAATATTTACTTCCAATTTGTTGCGGATCTCGTTCGAAAATTCTTCACAAAGTAAAGCCTCGTTCTTTTTCTCTACAAAAAAATACAATGCCGGCTTTCCCTGAAAAGTGTGCGTAAGCAAAGCCGTTTTCCCAATACGTCGCCGCCCCACAATGAAAGTCATTTGGGCAGACTCCAACGACTTTTGCTCAATTTTCTCCAAAAGAGCTGTTTCTTTTTCGCGATCATAAAACTTCAACATAATTCAACTATTTTTCGCTGCAAAGATACAAATTATTTTTGAATTGTAACGGCTGTTACTGTAACCGCGGTTACAATTAGAGAATAATATCCTTGATCGCATAAACGACATCACTATTGGGCTTGACACCTTGCTATTCCAAATATCCGGACAATTCTCCTTAAAAGTAATACCAAGCACAAGAATATTCGCACCTTTTACCTGTATCCCTTGCTTAATCATTTTCTTGACAACTTCCGAAGCCACATATTCACTCATGCTGTCGTTCATGCGTCTTCCGGCAAGAATAATTTCAGGATGATAACCGTATTCCTGCGCTTTCTGAGCCAGATAATACGGATCAACACCGATACAATGTCCGTCAACCGATCCGGGTTTGAAATGCAAAAAATTCCATTTTGTTCCGGGAGAACAGGCAAGATACATTGAGGATTTCATCTAATTTTTATCAATCAACCAATTAACTAAACTTTATTTACTTTCCAATATCCGCCAAAATCCGCACCTTCACGCTCAATCATACCTGTTTGTTTCAACTTGTCCAAGTGTTTTTGAATGGCAGAAGCATTGATTTTTAGATGATTTGATAATTCTTTCCTTGATATTTTAGGATTGGCGCTCATAAAATTTATTATCTTTTCTTGCGTTTCAGTCAATGTCTGACCACCTGTCTGACCACCTGTCTGACCACCTGTCTGACCACCTGTCTTATTATCGGTAATATCTACTCCAAAGACTGTTACCTGAAACCCCGCCGCAATCATTTTAAATTCGGGGTCGGGCAAGTTTGCTTCCTTAAAATAATTGCGTATTCTGCCGATTCCCGAACCGTATTTTTCAATTATTCCCAAATGTTTACAAAAATCGGCGATAAGTTTATTTCTCGGATTAGATTTATAATTGTTTGACAATAAATCTTCTATGGTAATATCATCGGGTAATTTTCCCGGATTGTAGAACTCAATTTTATTATCGAAAATTTTTACAACCGAATCGGAAGTGGAACGATATTCGCGATGAATGATCATATTCAGAATAATTTCGCGTATTGCTTCCAACGGATATTGCCAACGTTGAGTATTTCGCGGCTCGCCCGTGATGATAATTTCTTTGTTAAGGTGCTTTTTCACAAATTCAAAAACCACATCAACCTCAGTCAGAATATCGTCTTGTGTACGAGCAGTGTCTTTGATTGTAATAAAATCCTGAAACCTGCCCAATTCGATAGTAGAATCAATAGAATTTGCTTTTTTGAATAACAAATAGCAAGCATTGGTCGGTCTTTCGTCACGAATTAGAGAGTATTTGTTTAAGAACTGCAAGGGCGAATCATCCGCCGTAATTCCATTTGATTTCACTATTTCAATGGCTTTTTGTACTTTTTCAAATGAAATATCGTCCAACGAATGAATAGAGTCGGGATAGGCATCCCAACTTGTGTTCAACGATTGCAAGTGCAAATCAACTACTTCCGAAACCGACAGTAAATGATTTGAATTTTTAACACGCTTAAAATACTTTCCCCTGCACGCAATCGGCTTTATCGGATATTCTTGTATATAAAATTCAGCTACTTCAACACCTTTATATTTAACAACTTCTACATTCGGAATTATCGAAGGTTGTGTTTTTGTCTTGATTTCATTCAACCAATTTTGCAAACTTTCTGCTCCAATTGTGAAATTTTTAATCGGTTTCCCGCCATTATCCACCCCAACAAGTACTTTCCCGCCTTTGGCATTAGCGAAAGCAACAAGTGTTTCAATCGCATCCTCATTGAAACTCGGCTTAAATTCAATATGTTGGGTTTCTTTTTGCATTCCTTATGTTTTACTTCACAAAATTACGTTTTTTTTATAAGTTTCCCAATAAAATTAGATTTTTATCGAATAAATCACTTCACTGTTTAATTTTATTTTGTTAAACTCCCTATGCACCACAGCCTTGACTACCGCATCAAACAACCCTTCCGGCATCTCCGTCAAAACCTCCAACCCATACTCATGTCTCACCTCTTCCTGATTAGCCCAAGGATCATAAATCGTAACATTCGTATCATATTCCTTCAAAGCCCGGACTACATCCACCACCTTGCTATTCCGAATATCCGGACAATTCTCCTTAAAAGTAATACCAAGCACAAGAATATTAGCACCTTTTACCTGTATCCCCTGCTTAATCATTTTCTTGACAACTTCCGAAGCCACATATTCACCCATACTGTCATTCATCCTCCTTCCGGCAAGAATAATTTCGGGATGATAACCGTATTCCTGCGCTTTCTGAGCCAGATAATACGGATCAACACCGATGCAATGCCCGCCCACCAAACCGGGTTTGAAATGCAAAAAGTTCCATTTCGTTCCGGCGGCTTCCAATACCGCATTCGTCTCAATACCCATTTTGTCAAAAATCTTTTTCAATTCGTTGACAAAGGCAATATTGATGTCGCGTTGTGAATTTTCAATCACTTTGGCAGCTTCCGCTACACGAATCGTCGGAGCCAAATGCGTACCGGACTGTATGACCGATGAATATAATTCATTAACCAATTTTCCTGTTTCGGGTGTAGAACCGGAAGTTACTTTTTTAATCTTTTCAACCGTATGTTCCTTGTCGCCCGGATTAATCCGTTCGGGGGAATAACCGGCAAAAAAATCAACATTGAATTTCAATCCCGACGTTTTTTCAACCACCGGAATACAGTCTTCTTCCGTTGCACCGGGGTAAACGGTTGATTCGTAAATTACGATGTCGCCTTTTTTTATTACTTTTCCGACTGTTTCACTTGCTTTATACAAAGGGGTTAAATCAGGACGATTATTTTTATCAACCGGCGTAGGCACTGTTACAACGTAATAATTGCAATTTTTTATATCGTCCAAATTGCAGGAACAATACAAGCCAATTGTATCGTTTACTTCTTTTTTCAAAACCGATTGCAACACTTCATCGGAAACTTCCAACGTCCTGTCCGCGCCGTCCATCAGTTCTTCCACCCGCTTTTTATTAATGTCAAAACCAACTACCGGATATTTTGTAGCAAACAACCGCGCCAGCGGTAATCCGACATAACCCAAACCAATACATTCCATTCCGTAAATTCTTGCAAACACATCGGCATACAACTCATCGACGTACTTGGTAATAGCATACGGAGAAAGCGGATTTCCGATTTTATCTTCCACTTTGGGCAATGTCCGGCTATCACCATAAGTAGAACTGCTTGCCGCATAAATAAACCGTTTTACACCGGCATCCCTTGCCGCCACTAACATGTTCAAAAAACCCGAAACATTGACCCCGTTGGTTGTTATCGGATCATTAATTGAGCGGGGCACCGAACCGAGAGCCGCTTCATGCAGTACATAATCAACGCTTTCAACGGCTTTACGACAGGTTTCCAAATTGCGTATATCCCCTTCAATCAAAAGAAAATCCGGATTATCCAGGAAAGGAGTTATATTTTCCCGTTTACCCGTCGAAAAATTATCCAGACAAACAACCTGATTATTTAGTTCCAATAATGTTTCACAAAGATTGGAACCGATAAATCCGGCGCCTCCTGTAACTAATATTTTATTATTCATCATATACTTACCAAAACATATTCTCTCCCGCCAAACACTCCACCGGCACCTCCGCCATAATATCCTGCCTGAGCGACTCAATCCTGACAATAATCCTGTCCTTCCCCTTGTACTGCACCACTTCTCCCCCGTACCCCGATAACGGCCCGAACG